>JBGPWJ010000190.1:0-5243 GCA_041492115.1 Gammaproteobacteria bacterium | reverse complement strand
TATTTATTCAGTCAACCGGTGCCGAGCGAGATATTCGAAACACGATTCCTGGCCAGCCTCCCGGCGGGCGACAAATAATGATGAAGATCGCCAGAGCCTGCCGACAATCAATCCGCACACGCCACGGCTTTTCTGTTATAGTGCCGCCACTCGGCGCACTCCGGTCTGCACCGACCCCGTCGCGATTTCTATTCTGGCTCGCCTCGAACGCACTCAACCAATCCCGCCTAGACCGGCCCACGTGATAAACGCTGGGTAGGCCACACTAGGAGCATCACCCCGCATGTCATTTTCAAAGCTCGGCCTTTCGGCCGAATTACTCCGTGCCGTGTCCGATAACGGCTATACCACACCCACACCGATTCAGCTCCAGGCCATACCCGTGATCCTCGAAGGACGCGATGTGCTGGGTGGCGCGCAGACCGGCACCGGCAAGACCGCCGGCTTCACCCTGCCCATGCTGCAGCGCCTCAGCACCAGCACCCCGGCCGACACGACCCGTCGCCCGATCCGCGCGCTGATCCTGACACCGACGCGCGAACTTGCCGCACAGGTCAATGAGAGCGTAGTGACTTACGGTAAGTATCTGTCACTCACTTCCGCTGTCGTGTTCGGCGGCGTCAAGATCAACCCGCAGATCGACAAGCTGCGCAAAGGCATCGACATTCTGGTGGCGACACCGGGTCGCTTGCTCGATCACGTCGGGCAACGCACTGTCGATTTATCGAAAGTCGAAATCCTGGTGCTCGACGAAGCCGATCGCATGCTCGACATGGGCTTCATCCGCGACATCCGCAAGGTGCTGGCGCTGCTGCCGAAGAAACGTCAGAACCTGCTGTTCTCTGCGACCTTCGCCGAAGAGATCAAAAAGCTCGCTGATGATTTATTGAATTCGCCGACACTGATCGAAGTGGCACGCCGCAACACCGCCGCCGAAACTGTTTCACAGGTGATCCATCCGGTGGACCGCGAGCGCAAGCGCGAGCTGCTGTCTTTCATGATCGGCTCGCAGAACTGGCGTCAGGTCTTGGTATTCACCCGCACCAAGCACGGCGCCAACCGTCTCGCCGAACAGTTGGAACTCGACGGCATCAAATCCGCCGCCATCCACGGCAACAAGAGTCAGGGCGCACGCACGCGGGCGTTATCGGAATTCAAGCAGGGAATCGTGCGCGTGCTGGTCGCCACCGACATCGCCGCGCGCGGCCTGGACATCGACCAGTTGCCGCACGTGGTGAACTTCGAACTGCCCAACGTTGCCGAGGATTACGTGCATCGCATCGGCCGTACCGGCCGCGCCGGCAAGGAAGGCCAAGCCCTGTCGCTGGTGTGCGTCGATGAACACGATCTGTTGCGCGACATCGAACGCGTACTGAAACGCGAAGTGCCCAAAGTGATTATTGAAGGCTATGAACCGAACCCGTCGATACGCGCCGAAGCGATACCTAACGGTCGCGGTGGTCGTGGTGGTGGCGGTGGACGCAGCGGCGGACAAGCACGCAGCGGAAGCAACGGCAGCCATCATGCGCCACGCGGTGGCGCTCGCCCGCAGACCAGCCCGGGCAATGCCGCCGCCGCGCGCCACAGTCATCGTGGCCCGGCCTCCACCGGCAACCCTAACAACCCGCGTGCCGCACAACCCTCCGGTCATCGGCATACCACCAGCCGGCCACAGCAAGCGGAAGCCAACGGCAACCGCGCCGCGCCAAGCCACGCACGTCCTTCCACACCGCGTGCAAATCCTAACGGTCCACGGCGTAACACTCGCCCGTAGCGAGCAGGTCAAAGCTGCAAACCCTTGCACACAGCACCACGGCAAAAAATGCTATCCCCCCTCTCCCGCAGGGAGAGGGGACTCTCGATCTGAAGGTGGCAGGCTGTACTCGGTTATCGCATCCAGAAAATCCTTGCCGTATTTCTCCAGCTTGTGCTGGCCGACACCGATGACACCCAACAGATCGCCTTCACTCATCGGCTTGTCGCGCGCCATCTGTATCAGCGTGGCATCGCCGAACACAATGTAGGGTGGCACGCCCTGTGTGTCGGCAAGTCTCTTGCGTAACGCGCGCAACTCCTCGAACAAAGCTTCGTCGTACGGCCCCTGACTGGCCGGCGACTTCGTAACTTTTTTCTTGATCTGTTCGCGGATGCGCGGCTTGGCGAGTTGGATCTGCTGTTCGCCGCGCAGCAGCGGACGCGCCGCCTCGGTCAGGTTCAGTACTGAATAATTGGCGATATCCTGAATCAGATAACCGTGATGAATAAGCTGGCGCAGAATCGAAGTCCATTCCGGCTCGCTTTTGTCGCTGCCCACACCGTAAGTCGAAAGCTTGTGGTGGCCTAAAGATCGGATGCGCTCATTGTCAGCGCCGCGCAGCACATCGACCACATGCTTGACGCCGAAACGCTGGCCGACGCGATAGACGCACGACAAGGCCTTCTGCACATCGACGCTGGCGTCGAAACGCTCTGGCGGGTCGAGGCAGATATCGCAGTTGCCACAATCCTGTTCCAACCGCTCACCGAAATAATTCAGCAATACACGACGCCGGCAGCTGACGCTCTCGGCGAGTGCCGCCATGGCATTGAGCTTGTGCAGTTCGATGCGCTGCTGCTCCTGACTTTCATTATTCTCGATCAGACGCCGCACAGTGATGATGTCCTGCGCGCCGTACAGAAGCAGCGCTTCGGCGGGCAGACCATCGCGTCCGGCGCGGCCGGTTTCCTGGTAATAGCCTTCGATGTTCTTGGGTATGTCGTAGTGCACGACAAAACGCACATTGGGCTTGTCGATGCCCATGCCGAAGGCCACGGTGGCGACGACGATCAGCACATCGTCACGCAGAAAGCGCTCCTGCACATCCTGCCGCTGACCGGATGGCAGGCCGGCGTGATAGGCCGCCGCGCGCAGTCCTTCGTCCTGCAGCTTCTGCGCGATCTCATCGACCCGCTTGCGGCTCAGGGCATAAACGATGCCGGCCTGGCTGCGGCGATTCAGTAGGAAGCGCACGAGTTGATCGAACGGCTTGTGCTTCTCCAGCACCGTGTAACGGATGTTGGGCCGGTCGAAGCCGGTGACGTAACGTGTCGCCGCACCCAGACCGAGCACGCGCACAATATCCTCGCGGGTCTGCGCGTCGGCGGTGGCCGTGAGCGCCACGAGAGGCACATCGGGGAAGTGCTCACGCAGCACGCCCAGTTGGGCATACTCGCGACGGAAGTCGTGTCCCCATTGCGAGACACAATGCGCCTCGTCGATGGCAAACAGTGCGATGTCGATATCGCTGATGCGCTCCAGGAAGGCCGGACTCAACAGCCGCTCAGGGCTGACGTAGAGCAGATCGAGTTCATCGGCATGCAGCCGCGCCAGCACTTGGCGGGCCTCCTGCGATTCCAGCGCCGAATTGTAGAAGGCGGCGGACACACCGTTGGCGCGCAACGCATCGACCTGATCCTTCATCAGCGAGATCAGCGGCGAAACCACAATGCCGACACCGCGCCGGTGCAGCGCCGGAATCTGATAACACAGCGACTTGCCGCCGCCGGTGGGCATCAGCACAAAGGCATCGCGGCCTTCCAGCAGGCCCTCGATGATCTCCTGCTGATGGGGACGGAACACGGGAAAGCCGAACACGCGGCGCAGGGTGGTGTGGATGTCGTCCATGACATTTTCAGTTACGGTATTATTCATGGGCATCATTGTACCTGCTCAGTGCGGATTATGCGCTGGCGACATAACCGCCACGGGCGCGCCATGAGCCGCCTATAATTGCATGGACCACCCTCGGATCTCGAAAGTCATAATTATGAACACTCATCAACTCGGCACCAGCGGCCTGCGCGTCTCCGAACTCTGCCTCGGCACCATGACCTGGGGAGAGCAGAACACTATTGAGGATGCCCACAGCCAACTCGATTACGCTGTCGCACATGGCATCAACTTCATTGATACCGCGGAGATGTATCCGGTGCCGCCGCGCGCCGGAACCCAGGGGCACACCGAAGAGTATCTGGGTCATTGGCTCAAGCGCCAGGCGCGCGACAAGCTCATCATCGCCACCAAAATCACCGGCCCGGCGCGCGGCTTCGACTGGATCCGCGGCGGGCCACGCGTCACGGCGACGCAGATCGCACAGGCCGTCGAGACCAGCCTGCAACGTTTGCAGACCGACCACATCGATCTCTACCAGATCCACTGGCCTGACCGCAACGTGCCGATGTTCGGTCAAAGCGCCTATGATCCCGATGCCGAACGCGACGCCGCGCCGATTACCGAACAACTGGCGGCGTGCGCCGCATTGATCAAAGCCGGCAAGGTCCGTTATATCGGCCTCAGCAACGAGACACCGTGGGGCGTGAGTGAATTTATCAAAGTCGCCGAACACGCCGGACTGCCGCGCGTGGTCAGCATCCAGAACGCCTACAACCTCATCAACCGCGTGTTCGAGTATGGACTTGCCGAAACCTGCGCGCGCGAACACGTCGGCCTGCTGGCCTACAGTCCGCTCGGCTTCGGGATGTTAACGGGGAAGTATCAAGTGCCGGGCGCGACGGGACGACTGACGCTGTTTCCGGGATTCGGGCAGCGCTACAACAAGCCCAACGTCAATGAAGCGGCCCGTGACTACGCCGAGATCGCGCGCAAGGCCGGCATGACGCCTGCGACACTGGCACTCGCCTTCGTGCGCAGCCGCTGGTTCATGGCCAGTACCATCATCGGCGCCACCACAATGGAACAGCTCAAGGAAAATATCGACAGCGCGCAGGTTGTATTGAGCGCGGATACGATCAAGGCAATCGATGCCATTCACGCCCGCTATCCGAATCCGGCGCCTTGATCGGACCATTGCGTCATGCCAGACTGAAGCAACTCAGGCTTGCTGGGACGGCGCTTGGTGGTGGAGGCGGCCTGACTCAGGCGACATGGTGTTGTATCGGTATTGAAGATCGTGACTGTTGCTAGCTAAATAATTCTGTCCCGGGTTTACTGGTTTACTCGTACCCGAGATTCGTCCGTCAGCTTAGGCGCGCAAAAGGGGGCAGCGATGAAGAGAGTAGCCAAGGTATTGGGCTGGCTGGTACTCGCCGTAGTGGTGCTGGCGGGAGGCTTCGCGATCAAGGTTGCGATCGACGGCGTCCCGAAATACCCGCCGGGCAAGATCGACCTCAAGGTCGAGGGCACGCCTGAACGGGTGGCGCGCGGCAAACGTTACGTGCAGACGTTGTGTGCGACGTGTCACATG
>JBGPWJ010000193.1:0-5205 GCA_041492115.1 Gammaproteobacteria bacterium | reverse complement strand
GCGATTGTTGAGTGACGGTGCGGTGACAGTGCCACCGGTGGCGGCCTCGTTGTTGATCGAGTCGGTGGCATTCAGCGTTCCGCCGGTGCTCAGCGTGCGACCGCTGCTGTCGGTGCGGAAGCCGGTGGCGCCGAAGCGTACGCCCAACTGGCGGTTGAAGTCGTCGTTGGCGATGACGATGCGCGATTCGATCAGCACCTGACGCACCGGGATATCCAGTGCCGTGACCAGCTTGCGGATATCCGTGAGCTTGTCGGCGGTATCCTGCACCAGCAAGGTGTTGGTGCGTTCGTCGACGGTGACGCTGCCACGGGCGGACAGCAGCGAATTTTCCTTGGCCTTGATCAGCGCCGCGAGGTCGGCGGCCTTGGCATAGTTGATCTGCACGTATTCGGAACGCAGCGGCGCAAGTTCTTCCACGGTCTTGGCGGCCTCCAGGTCGGCCTTTTCACGCTTGGCGATCTCTTCGCTGGGGGCGATCAGGATCACGTTGCCGGACTGACGCTTGTCCAGCCCCTTGGTCCTGAGGATGATGTCGAGCGCCTGATCCCAGGGCACATTCTTCAGGCGCAGGGTGATGCTGCCCGTCACGGTATCGCTGGTGACCAGATTCAGGCCGGTGAAGTCGGCGATCAGCTGCAGTACGGCGCGTACTTCGATGTTCTGGAAGTTGAGCGACAGGCGCTCGCCGGTGTAGCCGAACTTGGCCTTCTGTTCCTCGGCCTTCTTGTCCTTGCTGAGTGGCTTGATCTCCACGGTGTACTGATTGCCGGTCTGGTAGGCGAGCGATTCATGGTCACTGCTGGTGGCGATCACCATGTGCACCTTGCCGGACTTGGCTATCGTGTCGACGGTCTTCACCGGGGTGGCGAAGTCCAGGACATCGAGACGGCGGCGCAGTGCTTCGGGCAGATCGGCGCCGGCGAAGTCGACGATGACATTATTGCCTTCTTCCTTCATGTCGACCGGAATGGCGGGGTCGGACAGGGTGACCACGACGCGACCTTCGCCGTGCTCGCCGCGGCGGAAATCGATGTTGTCGAGGCGCTTGCCGGGTGCACTGGCTGGCGCAGGGGCCCTGACCGGTGCGGCACTGGCGTGTGCGGTTGTGGCAGGTGCGGTGCTGGCCGGTGTGGCAGCGGCCGGCGCGGCGGCGGTTTGGATGTTGGCTGCCGGTGAGCCGCCTTCGACGGTGATGATCAGTTTGTTGCCTTCGATGCGCGTGTCATACGGCACCAGTTTGGTGAGGTTCATCACCACGCGGGTGCGGCCGCGCGCTTCGGCGGTGTTAATGGTGCGCGCCACGCCAACATTGATGCTGCGCGTCTTGCTGGCGAGACCGTTGGTCGTGTCCGGCAGATCCAGCGCGATGCGCGCCGGATTGTCGATGGTGAAGCTCAAGGGCGTGGGCGCCGGTCCCGCCAGCGTCAGCGTCACCTGCACGCGGTCGCCCGGTAGCGCGGAATAGCTGATGTCCTGCAGCGAATTCGCCGCCGCGAGGGTTGGTAGCACCAGCGCGCTCAGCAGCAGCCAAGCACGGCTCCAGCGGGACCGCGATGAAAGGGAGTGTTTCCCCGCAGCAAGCGGCACACTGGAAACGGCGTGAATGGTGTCATCAAAATTCATGTTGCCCCCCATGGGATCATTCGCTGAGTGCTACAGAGGCCTGGCGTTCCAGCCAAGCACCCGCGCCATCAGATACAATTTCCGTCAGTTCAACTTTGTCTTCGGCCACCAGCGTGATCTTGCCGTTATTCTGTCCAAGGTAATTGCCGGTCTTGACGCGGTGCACGGTGCCATCTTGGGTTTTGATGAGCGCCTCGATGGCGCCGCCACGTTGCAGGATGCCGACCATGCGCAGGCTGTCGAGGGGGTAACCTTCGAGCGCCTCCTTGGGACGATTCAGGTCCGGCGCCAGACCGCCACCGCTGCCACTGGCCGCCAGTATCGATTGCCCGAAGTCCATGGGCTCGAACGGGTCGCGCAGGCCGTTGGCATCATAGGCGAAGGTTTCGTAGGGCTTGATGGCCGGCAAGGGTTCGATGGCACCCTTCTGCCTGGCTTTTTCCTGGGCGACGAAATCATGCAGGTCAGCCATCTTGTCACCGCCGCAACCATTCAGCAGCAGGCCAAGGATCAGCACCGGCAAGGCGCGCACTACGCGGTACATTTCAGGCGGGTTCATTTCGCACCCTCCTCTTCAATGTAGCGGTAGGTCTTGGCGGTCAGGTCCATCATCAGGCGCGAACCGTCCTTGTCTTTGTCTTTCTCGGCGCCCGCCGACTTGATGTTGATGTCATGCAAGGTCACGATGCGGGGCAGGGCCGCCACACCGCTGACGAAGGCACCGAAGTCGTGATAACGGCCTTTGACGCGGATGGTGATGGGCAACTCTGCGTAGAAATCCTTGGGGATTTCCTTCTCGGGTTTGAACAATTCGAATTCCAGACCGCTGGCCAGACCGGTCTGGGAAATGTCCACCAGCAGATCGGCTACCTGGGTCTTGTTCGGCAGCTGCCGCAGCATCGCGCCGAACGACTGCTTCATCTCTTCAAGCTGCTGTTTATAGGCTTCGAGATTTGCGGCTTTGGCGGCCTTGGTTTTGAAGACTTCTTTGAGGTCCCGTTCCTGTTGGCGGGCTTGGTCGAGCGCCGGCAGTTGGCCCTGCGATTCAAACCAGTAACCGATCCCCAGCACGGCACAGAACATCAGGGCGAAGGCAACTCCCTTGAGTGGCAGTGGCCAGGCACCAACATTGTTGATGTCCAGATTTTTCAGGTCTGCCAGATTCATTACTTGCCTCCCTTTTTGTTCTGCGGCGCGGCGGCTTTCGCGGCGGCTTTCCCGGCAGCGGCGCCAGCCTTGCCCGGCGCACTGTCTGCCGCGTCGTCTTTGTCCTTGTCAACCTGAGTGACCAGCAGGGTGAAATCGTTGCTGCGCGCGTGCTGATCCTGGGTCTTGGAGGAAATCACATCCAGCTTGGGCGAGCCGATCCACTTGGAGTCTTCGACATTGCGCATGAAGGCCGAGACGCGCGCGTTGGATTGCGCGACGCCTGTCACCGTCACACCCAGATCTTTTTGGGCGATGCCGGACAAGTAGACACCATTGGGCAGAGTACGGGCCAGTTCGTCGAACAGGTGCACAACGCTCGGCCGGCTGCGCTGCAATTGCTGAATGATGTTGATGCGCGCCTGGAGTTTGGCCCGGGTGGTCTCCAGGTCCTTGATCTCCTTGATGCGCTGATCGAGCGCGGCGGTCTCGGTCTTGAGGTATTCATTGCGCGCGTTCTGATCATCCAGCAGCCCGCCGATGTACAGATGCGCATAAAGCAGCACCAAACCCGCCAGCACGACTGTCAGCAGTGACAGTATCGCGAACTGCTTTTTCTGCTCCTTACGGAGCTCCTCGCGCCAGGGTAATAGATTGATATGCGCCATATCAGTCGAAGCTCCTCAGGGCGAGACCGCAGGCGATCATCAGTGACGGCGCGTCATTGCTGAGGGTCTGGGGTTTGACGCGCGGTGACAACGACATGTTGGCGAAGGGGTTGGCGATCGTGGTCCCCGTGCCGACCTTCGCTTCAATCTGCTCATCAACGCCGGCGATCGAGGCACTGCCGCCGGCCATGACGATGTGGTCGACACTGTTGTACTGACTGGATGAGAAGAAAAACTGCAGGGAACGGCTGACCTGCTGCGCCATCGCCTCTTTGAAGGGTTCCAGCACCTCGGGCACGTAGTTGTCCGGCAGACCGCCCTGGCGCTTGGCCATGCCGGCTTCCTCGTAGGACAGTCCGTAGCGACGCATGATTTCTTCGGTGAGTTGCTTGCCGCCGAACACTTGGTCGCGGGTGTAGATGATCTTGCCGTCGTGCAGGACGTTGAGCGTGGTCATGGTGGCGCCGACATCAACCACGGCGATGGTGCTGCCGTCGCCCTGCGCCGGCATCTGCTCGGCGATCAGGCCGAAGACGTTCTCCATGGCGTAGGCTTCGACATCAACCACTTTGGCGATCAGGCCGCCCAGCTCCACGGCGGCGACGCGGGTATCGACGTTTTCGCTGCGTGATGCAGCGAGCAGCACGTCGACCATATCAGGATTCTTCTGCGAAGGGCCCAGCACCTCGAAATCGAGGTTGACCTCTTCGAGCGGGTAGGGGATATACTGGTCGGCTTCCAGCTCGATCTGGCTCTCCATTTCATCGGGTTTAAGTGACGCCGGCATGGAAATCACCTTGGTGATCACCGCCGAACCCGATACGGCCACAGCCGCATGTTTGGCACGCGTGCCCGAGCGCTTGACCGCGCGCCGGATGGCCTCGCCCACCGCGTCTACATCCGCAATACTCTTTTCCACCACGGAATTCGGGGGCAACGGTTCGACCGCGTAACTCTCCACGCGATAGCGCGTACCGGTGCGGCTGAGCTCCAGTAATTTCACGGCCGTCGAGCTGATGTCGAGACCAAGTATTGTGGGCGTCTTCCTGCCGATGAAGAGCACGTTTTATTTCCTTTCCAGTACCCGTGGTTAGTATGGATAGATCGTATAGCACATTAACTGCCCGGCGCAACTATATATCAGTGAAGTCCTAAGATGGACCCCCCCCTCGTGCCAGGTGAGAGGAAGATTTATACTCTCCTCTTGCGCCCATTCTTTGACTCAGTTCACACCTCAAGCAATTTCCATGCACAGCCTGCTTCGTCTGGTCCGCCTGAGCATCGTCGCCTTGCTGACACTCAGCATAGTACTGGCCCTGACGTTCGGCGGCATTGTGCTGTACCTCAACCCGCAACTGCCCAGCATCGCCAACCTGATGGATACGGCGCTGCAGGTGCCGCTGCGTGTTTATACGCGCGACGGCAAACTGATCGGGGAATACGGGGACAAGCGCCGCATCCCGGTGCATATCCAACAAGTCCCCGACCAGCTGATTAAGGCCTTTCTGGCCGCTGAGGACGACCGCTTCTTCGAACACCCCGGCGTCGATTACCAGGGAATGTTGCGGGCCGCTTTCAAATTGGCAAGCACCGGCAGCAAGAGCCAGGGCGGCAGCACCATCACCATGCAGGTGGCGCGCAATTACTTCCTCAGTAATGAGAAGACCTACCTGCGCAAGCTCAATGAAATCCTGCTCGCCCTGAAGATCGAACACGAACTCGACAAGTCGCAGATTCTGGAGTTGTACCTCAACAAGATCTACCT
>JBGPWJ010000042.1:0-14524 GCA_041492115.1 Gammaproteobacteria bacterium | reverse complement strand
GAAGAACGCGGCGACGCCTTTGAGCATGGCCAAGGCCAGTGGCAGCACGACGGCCTGTTCGCCGCTGCCGCCGAGTGTCGGGATGACGATCAGGAACGGGATCACGGCAAGATCCTGGAACAGCAGCACACCGAGCGCGTAGCGGCCATGGCGTGAATTCAGTTCCACCTGCTCGATCAACTGGCGCGTGACGATCGCCGTCGAGGACAGCGCCACTACGCCGCCGACCACGAAGGCGCCGCTCGCAGTCATGCCGAACAGCAGGGCGATTACCGCGCCCAGCACGGTGGTGATGAAGACCTGCGCGCCGCCCAGCCCGAGCACCACGTCTTTCATGGCGATCATCTGCGGCAGGGAGAATTCCAGGCCGATGGTGAACAGCAGGAATACCACGCCGAACTCCGCGAGGGAACGCGTGTTCTCGGTGTCGGCCACCCAGCCCATGCCGTACGGCCCGGCGATCACGCCGACGCACAGATAGGCCAGGATCGCCGGTAGGTGCAGACGGCGGAACAGCGACACCATCAGCACGGCGCCGCCGAGCAGTCCGATGATTTCAGCGAAGACAGTGTGATTCATGATTGAGATAGATACACTAGTCAACGTTAAGACGCAAAAGTATGTAGGACATAATACTTATTGAGCATTACGTATCGATGACAGATCGATCTCGTTGAGTCGGCTACTCACGGTGATTAACTGCTGGAACACTTTCCGTGAGTCCCCTCTCCCGTAGGGAGAGGGAGTCGGGCAGTGCCAATTTGGATATTGGCGTGTGCACCTGACAATCAATACACCAGCCGCAGCCCCGCGAAGATGTGGCGTTTCTCCGCCGTGTAGAAATTGCGGAAGCTGGCGCGGCGCAATTCCGGACGGGTATGCAGGCTGCCGCCGCGCAGGCTGTAATGTGTGCCGTCGAACCACGGCGTGGAATAGCCTTCATAGGGAAAGGCGCTGAAACCGTTGTAGGGGTGGAAACTGTTGGCGCACCATTCCCAGACGCGGCCGACGTCATCGAGCTGACGGCTGCGGTGGGCGGCTTCCCATTGGTATTCATGCGGCAGGCGCGCACCGGCCCAGGCGGCGCAGGCACTGGCCTCGTAGTGGTTGATGCCATGTACCGGCGCAGCCGCGGTCAATTCATAGGGACCGTTCAGGCCGATGCCGTACCAGGCGCCATCCGCATCCAGTCGCCAGTGATCGGGATGGTTTGCGTTGTGCTGCCGGCGCCAGGCCCAGCCGTCCTTCGACCAGAGACGCGTGTCGCCGTACCCGCCGGCCTGCATGAAGGCCAGGTATTCGCCATTGCTGAGCGGCTGCGCGGCGATGCGGAATTCACCGAGCTCGGCATGCTGCGGCGGCAATTCATTGTCATAGGACAGCGGCGCGGCACCGCCGATGCGGAAGTGTCCGGCGGGCACGGTGCGTAGCGCGCCGTGATCTTGAGCGGCGACCAATGAGGCGCGGACCCGGTAGTCGGGATAGTCCGCGCGCAGGGCGCGCTGGGTGAGCACCATGAGCATGGTCTCGTAATGCTGGGCGTGATGCTGGAGCAGAAACAGCGGTAGATAATCGTCGGCGAGCAGGGCGTGATTCTGCGGGAGGGCGGCATTGGCCAAGCGCATCAGATTGTCCGATTGCAGGCCGGCCGCCCAGTCGAGCAGCGCGTCGCGCGGCGGCAGCTGCGGTCCGCGTTGCGGTCGGGGGGTCAGCGCCGGTGTGTAGAGCGTGAGCTGCGGCGCGCTGTGCGTGTGATCACCGGCGACCACCTCTTGCAGCCAATAGGTCTCGGTGTAGACGCAGTGCCCGAGGTGCCAACCGAGCGGGCTGAGGTCGGGGTGATATTGGCTGCGGCAGACGTTGTCATCCTGGCCCTCGACCAGGGCGAGCAGCAGATTCTGAATCGCGCTGAGCTGGTGCAGTGTTGCCGGTGCGGTCACAGGGCCAGTAACTCCGCCGGTTGGTCCGGGTCGAGGATGAGCAGATGGTTTTCCGGTACCGGCTGCCAGAATTCCGAACCGGTCAGGCGTTCCGAGGCGATCAGTTGCGCACCCGGGAAGGCCTCATCGTCATTGATGTAATACAGCGTGGGGCAGGCGTGATTGATGGCGTGACGCGCCGCGATGATGCGTTCGCCGTCGCTGACGATGCAGTTGAGCAGCAGCGGCTGGCCGTTCTGCCAGCCGTCGAGCAGTTCGAACAGCGCCGTCAGGGCATCCTCGATGCTGAGCTCGGCATCGTCGGCCAGCAGATGGCGCAGCAGGGCGAACAGATGCTCTGAATCGGTGCTGCCCTGGATGGCGGCATCGATGTGCGGTTCCAGGAACTGGCGGATCGGCGGCCGCAGCGTCAGGGCGAAATCGGTGATGAAGCCGTTGTGCGCGAACAGCAGTTCGTCGTCGCAGAAGGGTTGGGAGTTGGCCTGATGCACGGGTGTGCCCGGCGTGGCGCCGCGCACATGGCCGAACCAGAGATCGCTGTGCAGCGCCCGTGCCAAGCGCGGCAAATTGGCGTCACTCCAAATCGGCTGGCCCTGGGTGTAGGTCACCGGCAGGTCATCGTCGTCGAACCAGCCGAAGCCATAGCCATCCGCGTTGAGTTTGCCATAAGTCATTTCTGTCGGCTGCCAAGCCTGCACCATCAAGCTGTGTACCGGATCAAGCAGAAACCGCTTGAGCGGGATACGTGGACCAAGATAGGCGGCCAGTCGGCACATGGGTGTTATTGGCGGCTCAGTGTGGCTACAATAGGGTTAAGGGATATAGTGTAACCGTCCAGGGATAACGCGCAAAGGAGCAAAAGAAGAATGAATCAGGTGTTGAATCGGCCACTCGCTCGCGAAGCGGAGCGCTTGCGCGCTTGGCAGGTGCCGGCCACCCGTTCCCAACCATCGCTCCGCGAGGACGCGCGTCACGGGCTGCTGCAGCGGCCGCGCACCATGCCGCCGAAATATTTCTACGATACGCTGGGCTCGCAGCTGTTCGATGCGATCTGTGCCACGCCTGAATACTATCCGACTCGTACCGAGGCCGCCCTGCTCGCGCAGCACGCCGATGAGATTATCGACATTGCGCGCCCCACGCACATCGTGGAATTCGGCAGTGGCTCGTCGCGCAAGACCCGCCACCTGCTGGATGCCTGCGAGGCCCGGCAGCAGCGCTGCGGTTACTGGCCGTTCGATGTCTGCGGCGACGTCATGATAAGCGCCGGTCAGGGTTTGACCGAAGATTATCCCTGGCTGGACGTCACTGCGCTGGTGGGTGATTATCAGGCGGGCCTTGGCAATCTGCCGGAGATCGCCGGGCGACGCCTGTTCATGTTTCTGGGCGGCACCATCGGCAATTTCACCTTGTCGCGCGCCATCCGTTTTCTGATCGACATCCGCCGGCACATGCGTCAGGGCGACTGGCTGCTGCTCGGCGCCGACCGCGTCAAGGACAAAGAGGTGCTGCACGCCGCCTACAACGACAGCGCGGGGCTGACCGCGCGCTTCAATCGGAATCTGCTGCATGTGCTGAACCGCGAGTTGCACGCTGATTTCGATCTGTCCGCCTTCCGACACGAGGCGCATTACAACGAGGCCTTCAGTCAGATCGAGATGTATCTCACCGCGGACAAACCGCAGCGGGTGCGTCTGGGCGCATTGGATTGCAGCATCGAGATTGACAGCGGTGAGCGCATCCTCACCGAGATCAGCCGCAAGTTCACCCGTGCCTCGCTGCTGAGCCTGTTCCAGGCCGTGCGCTTCGCCGAGATGCGTCACTACGAGCCGCAGAACGGCTACTATTCGTTGGCCTTGTTGCGGTTGTAGGCGCGGGTCTCAGACCTGCCTAGATCTTGGTACTCTCTCAAGTTCATGCAGGGCGGGTCTGAGACCCGCCCCTACGAAACTCAAATAATGAATCCCCGCTTTCCCAGCGAGACAGATCGTAGTAGGGGCGTGTCTCAGACCCGCCCTTCGGGCTCTGACTTCAATCCCTCTCGCCAGTGCGCCTCGATCCCGGCCTTCCAGTCGTCCACGAACTGCCGGTTGGAGTCGATGAAGTCCTGATCGTGCTCGGTGCGGTTGATGGTGAGGTGAATGACGATGTGCTGAGGTTGCGGTAGCTGACCGGTAGTCACCGTCCACTGCAGGGCATTGGGGCAGCCGGGCAACGAAAAGCGCACACCGTCGCGAATATCCTCACGGTGCACGCGAAATGTTCCCCATAGGCAGTAGATCTCGCCGCACGAACCCTCATCGCTGAGCACCTTGTCGATCGAGGCGCACCAGCTCGGCAGATCACTGATAATCAGGCGTCGCTGCAGTTCGGTGACAGAGGCGGTAATGGCGGCAGTTGCGAAAAACTCCATGTGCGAATTCTAATCAGAAATGGATCATCTGGCTGGAAATATTTCAGCCCACAAGGGCACGGCATCTCAATCAAAAAACGTACTGCACCTGCGCGAACAATTCATCCTGACTGGTGCCTGGTTTTCCCTTCACGTCCTTGCCATGCTGGAAGGTGGTCTGAAGTTTCAGATCATGCTTGTTGATGTACCAGTTCGCGCCGAGCAGGGCAGTGGTCCATGTTTTTATGTAGGTGTCGGCATCCGCACCCTGGTAGCCGGCGACCAGTTCCAGTCGGTCGGTGATCACCATGTAGCCGGTTTTGACCATATAGGTACGCAGCACGGCATCGCCACTCTGGTAGATACCACCGGTAAAGCCGCGGTCCACGGCATCGGCCTGCAAGCGATTGTACTCGGCGTCGGCCGACCAGCCCTGGTAGCGCAGCGCGCCGCTCACTTCGGCGCCCTGCACCTGATCGACGTCGTTCTTGCTGGTACTGGTGCTGCTGCCGGCGCCATTGGTATAAGTGTTGTTGCCGCTGTTGTGCCAGCTGTACGCGGCGATGCCGACTGTCGCCCGGGTCTTGCGCTCGAAGTCGCCCTGCGAGAAGGCCAGCTTGCCGAAGGGATGAAAATCCACGCGTCCGCCGGCCATCCAGCCGTCGTTCATGTCATCGCCCTTGTTGAGGGGCGTGTCGAAGGTGATCTTGGTGTCATCAGGATGAATCGTGGCGCGCGACACTGAGAAGCCGTAAGTGATGCGCGTGTCGTCGCACTCGCCCGTCAGGTGCAGACCGAAGTTACGGTAGGGCACGCCGTAGCTGCGGCTGCCGGTGAGCGTGCGTTCAACGAACTGTTGACGTTCCGCCGAGGTCAGAAATTCGCGCGAGTACGGAAACGCGGCGTTGCCGATGTTGAGCTTCATGCCTGACGGGCCCTTGTACTGCGCATAGGCGTCCTTGTACTGGGTTACACGCCTGCCATTGGTGGAGGAGACCAGTTCGATCTGCAAGCGGGCGAACCAGTCTTTGCCCAAGGTGGCCTCCAGGTTGGGCGTCACGCGCCGGAAGAACAGGTCGTCATGGGTGGCGCCGGGATCGGCATCGAGCCAGTGGTATTGCACCTGTAGGCGGCCGCCGAATTTGAGCGAGTTGGCGCCGTTCTGGTAGAGCATGAGGCCGTCAGCGGCTGGTGCGGGCTGGATACCCATGAGGATCAGTCCGGCGCACAGTATGAGATGGGAGCCAGGTCGGAATTGCTTCATTGGATTAGCCTGCTTCGGATGGTGATCGTCACAACGGGTCTCAGACGGACATTCAGTCGATTATTGGCCGGCAAGTCTACCCGAGGCGCGGTCTGGATTGCCACTGCGTTCGCTGGTCGGCCTATAAATGAAACGACCCGCCGAAGCGGGTCGTTGGATATGCATCCGGGGTGGGCGAAGTGCGCCACCCGCCCCGGCTTGTTGCCGGCCAAACTTCGGCTTAGAACTTCACCTGCGTGTAGAGCCCGATCTCGGAGAACTTGCCGCTCTTGCTGCCCGTGGTGCTGCCGATGGTGCCATTGGCGGTGGACAGGGCGCCGCCGTCGACCGTGTCGTGTTTGTAAACTACGGCCAGGTTAACGTTCTTGCGGGCCTCGTACTGCAAGCCGAAGTTGTAATACTTGTCCTTCAGGTCCGGGCTGGTGTCCTTGTTCGGCTTGGCCGTGTCATAGCGGGCGAACAGCGTGACCTTTTCCATCGGGCTGACCGAGCCCCACACGGAATAGCCATCGGCCTTGTCTTCCGCGGCGGAGGTCTTGATCTTCCAATTGTTGGCCTGGAACCATTCCGCACCCACCCGATAGCCCGGCTGCACGAACGAGACCAGCGCGTTGAGGCGGTTGGCGGTCCGATAGGTGGGGCCGCCGACGATTTCCTGGCCCAGCTTGCCGCTGTATCCGCCGAGCGCCAGGGTGACGCCCTTGATCGGCTGGAAGCCCAGACGGCCTTCTAAGTCCATGGTCTTGGAACGGGTAAAATCCTTGTAGCCGCGGCCGTTCACCAGGGCGGCGGCATAGTTGAACATGCCGTCGTTGGCCTTGCCGAGGAAGTGCGCGCCCCAATCGGCGGAGGTGCCGAACTTGATGCGGTCGATCAGGATCGGTTCGATGTAACGAAAGCCGTATTCACTGTCGCTCTCGGCATAGGGCACCCAAGGCAGGTCCGCGGAACCGAGGCGGAACATCGCCTCTGGCATGACGTTGGCCTGCACATAGGCCTTCTTCACATAGACCTGGTTTGTGGTGCCCGTGGTGGTGGCGGAGCAGGTCGCGGGATTGCCGCTCGAGTCCACGGCATTCGTGGAGCAGGAGGATGAGAACGTGGCAAAGTTGAAGTCGGTGGTCAGGTTCGCCGACCACATGTCGGTGAAGTCATGATCGATCGTCAAATAGAATCGCTTGACGTCGATGCCGGTGCCGGTGCTGCTGACGTCGGTGCCGTTGTTCTGCGCGCTGACGTGGGACATGTCGGCAAAGATTTTTCCGCCGACCGTGGTGCTGTAATCGGCCATGACGTTGACGCTGAGCAGGCTGAGTCCGGTCGTGATCGCTGCCGCAAGAGTTGTGTTACGCATGCACTGTCTCCTCACTATAGTGGTGTGTTAATCGAAACCGAGCCCCGGGTGGGCCATGTTCACCCCGGTCTGTGATGGCGGGCAGGATGCATTTGGTTTGTTACCGCGTCATGATGATTGGATGACAGTCGGGTGAAGAAAAGATGACAGTAATGTGACAATGCATTAGGCGCAGGCGCGGGTGCATGTCACAATACTGGGGCCGTAGCCCAGGCCAGTAACATGCTTGTCATATATTTACACTTACAATCTCAAGTGTCGACAGAAAGAACCGCCCGCCTAGCGATGTCATATATGACAGGAATACAATAATGGTTGCCAAAATACTTATTGTTGAAGATGAGCCTGGAATCCGCGATATGCTGGCCTTCGCGTTGCGCCGCGCCGATTTCGAGACGCGCACGGCGGGCGATGTGACAGAGGCTTCGACGCAAATGGGGGAGGCCCTGCCCGATCTGATCCTGCTTGACTGGATGCTGCCCGGCGCCAGCGGGCTGGAGTTCGCGCGCCGTCTCAAGAAAGATGAAGCCACCCGTGGCGTGCCGATCATCATGCTCACCGCGCGCGGCGAGGAAGATGACAAGATCCGCGGCCTGGAAACGGGCGCCGATGATTACATCACCAAACCCTTCTCGCCACGCGAACTGGTCGCACGCATCAAAGCGGTGCTGCGACGTGTCGCGCCGACCAGTCAGGATGAAGTCATCGATATCGATGGCCTGCGTCTTGATCCGGTCGGCCATCGCGTGACGGCGCATGACGAGCCCCTGGAAATGGGGCCGACGGAATTCAAGCTGCTGCATTTCTTCATGACCCACGTGGATCGCGTCTATAGTCGCGGGCAGTTGCTGGACAATGTCTGGGGCAATAATGTCTATGTTGAGGAGCGCACAGTTGACGTGCACATCCGCCGTTTGCGCAAGGCATTGTCCAGGAATGGCCACGAACGGCTGGTGCAGACGGTGCGCGGTTCGGGATATCGCTTTTCCACTCGCAAATGAATCTACCGGGCGCCTTCATTCGGGAGTTGTGGTTTGTCGGCGTCTTCGCTCTGCTGCTGTTGCTGATCGGTATCATTGCCGGGCATCCCGCCCTGTTGCTGCTGCTGGGAGCGGCGGCCTATCTGGTGTGGCATCTGCTGCATCTGCTGCGCGTGATCCGCTGGTTGTCCGAGGGGCGCAAATTCCACCCGCCGGATGCGCCGGGCATGTGGAACGAATTGCATTACCAGCTCTATCGTCTGCAGCAGCGTCATCGCAAACGCAAACACAAGCTGACCGGCCTGCTGAACCGTTATCAGGAAACCGCCGCCGTGCTGCCGGATGCCACTGTGGTGCTCGGTCCGCGCGGCGAATGCGAGTGGTGGAATGATGCGGCCACCCGGCTGTTCGGTCTGCACAGTCCGCAGGATGTCGGTCAACGCATCGACAATCTGGTGCGTTTCCCGGCCTTCACGCAGTACCTGGCCAGTGGCAAATACACCGAGAAGGTCAACATCCCTTCGCCGATCAACGGGCAGATCCTTCTTACCATCCGCATCGTTCCCTATGGCAGGAATCAACGTCTGCTGGTGGCGCGTGATGTCACCCAGATCGAGCGTCTGGAGGAAATCCGCCGTGACTTCGTCGCCAATGTCTCGCACGAGCTGCGCACGCCGCTGACGGTGATCTCCGGCTTCCTGGAAGCGCTGCTCGACACCGAGGAAGCGCTTGATGAGAACTGGCAGCGTCCGCTGCTGCAGATGCAGGAGCAGGCGCGGCGCATGCAGCGCATCGTTGATGACCTGCTGTTGCTGGCGCGCCTGGAGGGGCATGGTGACAAGTTGCGCAGCGAATCGGTCGATGTGCCGCGCCTGCTGGCCGCGTTGCGTGAGGATGCCGTGGCCTTGAGCGGTACCAAGGCGCATCGGATCAGTCTGGAAGCGGACACCGGGCTGTGGCTGCGCGGCAATGAGGACGAATTGCGCAGTGCCTTTTCAAACCTGGTTTACAACGCGGTGCAATACACTCCGGCAGGTGGCGACATCGTCATCCGCTGGTTCGCCGATGATACGGGCGCGCACCTGACGGTGCAGGACAGTGGTGCGGGTATCGCCGCGCATCATCTGCCGCGGCTAACAGAACGTTTCTATCGTGTGGATATTGGCCGCTCGCGCGAGCGTGGCGGCACCGGCTTGGGACTCGCCATCGTCAAGCACGCCTTGCAGCGTCATGACGCTCAGTTGGCTGTCGCCAGCGAACTCGGCAAGGGCAGTGTGTTCAGTTGTGATTTCCCGTCTGAGAGGCTGGAGATGAGGCGGTAGCGAGTAGCGAGTAGCAAGTAGCAAGGTCAAGTCAATCGACAATGTTAGGTCTTACTTGCTACTCGCAACTGACGTTAAGCCGCGTTCAGCAGGTTCTGCAGTTCGCTGTAACTGGTGTGCTTGAAGCTGTCGAACATCAAGCCGGCGCCTTCCCCGTTGACGCGCGCCACCAGGGCGCGAACCCGTTGCAGCTTGGGCGCAGTCTGGCCGTTGATGATGAAGGCGACATCCAGTGTCGCGCACTTCGGCAGTTCTGTGCCCGGCGTTTCGACGAACATGCCCGCCAGACTGATGTTGCGGGTCTTGTCCTTGATCAGGCCAAGCGGCGGGTAGTAAATCGAGACGTCGACGGCGATCGGTTTGCGTTTGCTCAAGCGATGTTCCATCTTCATTTCCGTGTCCTCAAAAGTGTGGGTTGAACAGATCGGTCATCAAGACAGTGATAGCAAGCTTGGTGCCAGTTGTTCGTGTAAGCTGACCGAAATGGCTGTTAAGGTAATGAAATAATGACTATTCAGGTGCGTTACTACGGATGATGTCGAGCCCTGAGGCTGTCTCGATCCGCCAGCGATTTGGCGGTGGCCGGGTCGTCGGCGTGGCTAGGTGCGCGCACGGCGTGCTAGAGTTCCCCCAACTTATGAAAGGCAGTGTCATGATGTTTCCGGGTAAGACTCGCCTGCCGTTCCGTCCATGATCAGACTCGCCGCTCTCCACGATATCGATGCGCTGGTGGCCATCGAAAACCAGTGTTTCGGGTCGGATATCCTCAGCCGGCGCAGCTTCCGCTACCTGCTCACCAAAGGTCACGCCAACACAGTGTTGGCGGAGCAGGATGGCCGCGTCTGCGGTTATGCCATGGCGCTGTACAGCGCCGGCACCTCCATGTCACGACTCTATTCCCTGGCGGTCGAGCCGCCATTGCGCCGCCGCGGCATCGGCTTGCGCCTGCTCCAGGCCATCGAGCAGCAGGCGACGGATCAGGATTGCGCCTCCATGCGCCTGGAAGTGCGCCGCGACAATGGCCCCGCCCAAAGTCTGTTCCGCAAGACCGGCTACAAGCAGTTCGGTGCGATTGCCGATTATTACGAGGACCACATGGACGCGCTGCGCTATGAGAAGTCGCTGGCGCCCCACCTGGAGCCGGACATGGTGCGCGTGCCGTATTTCCAGCAGAGCCTGGAGTTCACCTGCGGCCCGGCCGCGGTGATGATGGCCATGCATGCGCTCGACGCCGGCCTGAGTCTGGATCGCAAGCTGGAACTGCGCATCTGGCGCGAATCGACCACGGTGTTTATGACCTCTGGGCACGGCGGCTGCGGACCCTATGGCCTGGCCATCTCCGCCTATCACCGCGGCTTCGACGTCGAGATATACGTCAACGACGACGCGGCCCTGTTTGTGGATTCGGTGCGCAGTGAAGAAAAGAAAGAGGTCATCCGTCTGGTGCAGGAGGACTTCCTCGATGAGATCAAGCACTCGCCGATCCGGGTGAGCTACGGTATCCTGAGCGTCGCCGAATTGCAGCGTCGCTTCGAGGAGGGCGGCATACCGATCGTGCTGATCAGCTCCTACCGCATCTACAAGGAAAAATTTCCCCATTGGGTTGTGGTGACCGGATTTGACGACCGCTTCATCTACGTGCACGATCCATTGGTAGACGCGGAGGCCGGTGAAACGGTCACCGACAGCATCAACATGCCGATCCTGAAGAAGGACTTCGAGCGTATGGCGCGCTACGGCAAGACCAGTCAACGCGCCGCACTGATCATTAAGAAGAAGGCCAATGTCGGCACCGCGACGGCGGCTTTGCGTCGTTCAACTCTTAGGGAGGGGTAACCCCGCTTCACATGGCCACACACATCATCGTTGTGGAAAACCGTTCCGACTGGAAGGCGCAGTTTCCCGAGAACATCGTCGTCCCGGTCAAGGATTACCTGACCATACAGGATTATCTCAAGGCTAAGGACGTCCGCGTCATCAACCTCTGTCGCAGCTACCGGTACAGCAGCGTCGGCTATTACTGTTCACTGCTCGCGGAAGGGCGCAGCCACCGGGTGATTCCCTCGGTGCGCACCATCCTCGATCTCAGCAGCAAATCGATCTACAGCCTCGACACAGAGGACCTCGACGAGCGCGTGCAGAAGAGTCTGATCAAGAGCCGCGGCACGCAGGCCGACGATGCCTTTGAACTGAATATCTACTTTGGACGCTGCGAGGACGAGGAACTGCAGGACGTCGCCCGGCAGATCTTCGAAACATTTCCGGCCCCGCTCATGAAGGTAGAGTTCCGTCGCCAGGGCAAGTGGCGCATCACAACCATCAAGGCCATCGCGCTCAACAACATCGAAGCCGGGCAGGAAGCGGCTTTTTCGGCGGCGCTCAATACCTATCTCAGCAAGCGCTGGCAGCAGCCCAAGACCAAAAGCCAGTCGCGCTACGACATCGCCATGCTGCATAACCCGCAGGACAACATGCCGCCGTCCAATGCGCGGGCGCTGCAAAGCTTCATCCGAGTCGGCAAGACGCTGGGTCTGGATGTGGAGCTGATCGAGCGCAAGGACTATTCGCGGCTCGCCGAATATGATGCGCTGTTCATCCGCGACACCACCCGCATCAATCACTACACCTACCGCTTCTCGAAGAAGGCCGAGAGCGAGGGCATGGTGGTGATCGATGACCCAACCTCGATCCTGCGCTGCACCAACAAGGTGTACATGGGCGAGCTGTTGCGCGCCAACAAGGTGCCAACGCCCAAGACTGTGATCGTGCACGAGGGCAATACCAGTGTTCTGGAAATCGAACTGCCGTATCCGGTGGTGATGAAAATTCCGGACGGCTCATTCTCGCGCGGCGTATACAAAGCCGACAACAAGATCGAACTGGAGCAGATCGCCGCCAAGCTGTTCAAGGAATCGGATCTGATCCTGGGGCAGGAATTCGTCTACACCGAATACGACTGGCGCATCGGCATCCTGAATCGCAAACCGATCTACGCCTGTCAGTACTTCATGTCCAAGAAACACTGGCAGGTGGTGAACCACGGTCCGCAGGGTCGCATCACCGAAGGCGGTTACAAGACGCTGCCGATCGAATCCGCGCCATCGGAAGTGGTCGAGATCGCGCTCAAGGCCGCCAATCTGATCGGGGATGGCTTGTACGGCGTGGATGTGAAGCAAAATGATCGCGGCGTGTTCGTTATCGAGATCAACGACAATCCCAATATCGATGCCGGCGTCGAGGATGTGGTGCTGAAGGACGATCTGTACCGGATCATTCTGCAGGAGTTCATCACGCGCTTGGACCGCCAGTGAGCCGGCGATTCCGGGGCTGTTAGTCAGCTTGTCATGTTCCGGTCATCATTTTGTCATATTAGGATGGAATCATGCGCTGACTGAGATTCCAGCGCTTACCAGGAGAGGACTGCATGAAACCCATTTTGAAATCTACGTTAGCCAGCCTTGGCGCCGTTCTTCTGGCTGTCGGTCTGGCCGGTACCGCGGCCGCCGACTCGGCAAAGCAGATAGCCGGTGCCGGTGCGACCTTCCCTTACCCGGTGTATGGCAAGTGGGCCGAGGCCTACCAAAAGGAAACCGGCGTGCAGATGAACTACCAGTCGATCGGTTCGGGTGGCGGCATTAAGCAGATTCTGGCCAACACGGTTGATTTCGGCGCATCCGATGCGCCACTGACCGTCAAAGACCTGGATGCCGGCGGCCTGATTCAGTTCCCGACCGTGATGGGCGGCGTGGTGCCGGTGGTGAGCCTGCCGGGCATGGCGCCGGGCACCGTGCAGTTGAGCCCGGACGTGCTCGCCGACATCTTCCTCGGGACGATCAAGAGTTGGAATGACCCGCGCATCGCCGCGATCAACAAGGGCATCAAACTGCCCGACGCCATGATCACCGTGGTGCATCGTGCGGATGGTTCGGGAACGACCTGGGTGTTCACCAATTATCTGACCAAGGTCAGCAAGCCGTGGGCGGAGAAGGTAGGCAACGACAAGTCCGTGTCCTGGCCGGTGGGCGTCGGTGGCAAGGGTAATGAGGGCGTCGCCTCTTATGTGGAGCGCGTGAAGGGCTCGATCGGTTATGTCGAATATGCCTATGCACTGCAGAACAAGATGAACTACGTCAAACTGCAAAATCGCGCGGGTAGCTTCGTTGCACCGAACGCGGAAACCTTCCAGGCGGCCGCGGCGAAAGCTGACTGGACCCATGCTCCCGGGATGTACATGGTGCTGACCGACGGTGAAGGCGCCAACAGCTGGCCGATCACCGGCGCGACATTCATTCTTGTCCACAAGAAACAGGACAAGCCGGAGACGGCGCGCGCAGTGCTGATGTTCTTCGACTGGGGTTATCGCAAGGGCGGTGCCATGGCCGCGGCGCTGGATTATGTGCCGATGCCGCAAAGCGTGATCGAGCTGGTCGAGAAGACCTGGGCCCAGGAAGTCAAGGGCGCGGACGGCAAACCGGTCTGGACGGGTGTCGCTGCTCCGTGAGGATTAGTAGGTTATAATCGCCCGAGGTAGCTCGGTATAGTGAAGGGAGGGGCTGCATAAGCCCCTCCCTTGATTTTTTTGCCAGGGATACAAAACGGTGTGATCGCGTGCAAGACCTGACTCAAGCTACAGCCGAACATGTCTACAAATCCGCGCTGCGACGCGGCAAGTTTGTCGATCGGCTGTTCGAGTACGCCACGCACTTCTTCGCGCTGCTGGTGCTGGCGGTGGTCGTGGGTATTCTCGTGCTGCTGGTCTATGGCGCGGCGCCGGCGATCGTCGCGTTTGGGCCAGGGTTTCTCACCAGCACGGAATGGAATCCGGTCACTGAAAAATTCGGCGCGCTGGTGGCCATCTACGGCACCATCGTCACATCCATTATCGCCATGCTCATTGCCGTTCCGGTGAGTTTCGGTATCGCCCTGTTCATCACCGAAATGGCGCCGCAATGGTTGAAGCGCCCGATCGGCACGGCGATTGAACTGCTCGCCGCGATTCCCAGCATCATCTATGGCATGTGGGGTCTGTTCGTGTTCGCGCCGCTGTTTGCCGATCATGTACAACCGTGGCTGATTGAACATCTGGGCGATGTGCCCGTGATCGGTGCGCTGTTCCAGGGTGCACCCATGGGCATCGGTATGTTCAGCGCTGGTCTGATCCTGGCCATCATGGTCATCCCGTTCATCGCCGCTGTGATGCGCGATGTGTTCGAGATCGTGCCGGCATTGCACAAGGAATCCGCCTATGGGCTGGGGGCGACCACCTGGGAAG
>JBGPWJ010000140.1:0-6953 GCA_041492115.1 Gammaproteobacteria bacterium | reverse complement strand
TGGCCTGGTAATCATCGTGATCCTGTTCGAAGCGTTTGACGTGCGCGTCGATGCCGATGCCGGTGGTGCAGGCAAAGGCGCCGATGTAATCCTTGATTCCGCTGTCCTTGGGCGCGATGAAATCACTGAGGCACTGGTTGGGGCGGCCTGGTGGTTTCTGCGTCTGCTGGCGCAGGTGGTGCAGCGTCGTCAAAACGGTGCTGCGCGTGTCATCGGTATAGAGTTCGATGTCGTCGTCCTGCACTTGGTTGGCCGGAAAAAAGCCGAGCACGGCGCGCGCGGTCAGCCACTTTTCGGCGATGATCTTCTTCAACATGGCCTGCGCATCATTGAACAGCGCGCGCGCATGTTCGCCGACAGTGGCGTCCTCGAGAATTTTTGGATAACTGCCGGCCAACTCCCAGGTCTTGAAGAACGGTGTCCAATCGATGTAGCTGGCCAGTTCATCAAGCGGATAGTCGTTGAAGCGCAGTACCACGGGGCCAACCATCTGGCCGGGTTTGAGCGCATCGAGCGCCGGCTGTACCGGCATCGGCCGCGGTGCACGGATCGCCGATTGCAGAGCGACGTCTTCCGGTTGGCCGCGGCGGCAGCCGATCGATTCCAGTAACGCGAAAATCTGCGGGCGTACCGGCGTGTAATTTTCCCAGTCGATCTTTGCTTTATTGGCGCGCGCGTCGGTGAGGTTCAGCCAGTCGACCTTGGCCTTCTTGCCCTTGTGCATCTCACGCACGTCGATGTACTCGGCCTTGATTCGTGCCACGAACTCGGACTTGTTGTCGTCGCTGACCAGATTCTGCGCCACGCCCACGGCGCGCGAGGCGTCCTTCACATACACAGTGCTGCCCTGGTAATGCGGCTCGATCTTGACGGCGGTGTGCACGCGCGAGGTGGTCGCGCCGCCGATCATCAGCGGAATAGTGAAGCCCTGGCGCTGCATCTCTTTGGCCAGATGCGCCATCTCTTCCAGCGAGGGTGTGATCAATCCCGACAGGCCGATAATGTCGACCTGCTCGGCCTTGGCGGTGTCGAGAATCTTCTGCGCCGGCACCATCACGCCCAGATCGATGACCTCGAAGTTGTTGCACTGCAAGACCACGCCGACGATGTTCTTGCCGATATCGTGCACATCGCCCTTCACGGTCGCCATGAGAATCTTGCCCTTGGCGCCGCTGCTGTCGGCATTGGCCGCTTTCTCGGCTTCGATGAACGGCAACAGATAGGCCACGGCCTTTTTCATCACACGTGCGGATTTGACCACCTGCGGCAGGAACATCTTGCCGGCGCCAAATAGATCGCCGACCACGTTCATGCCGTCCATCAGCGGGCCTTCGATGACTTGGATGGGCCGCTCGAAATGCTGACGCGCTTCTTCGGTATCGGCCACGACATAGGCATCGATGCCCTTGACGAGCGCATGTTCCATGCGCTTGGCGACCGGCAGTTCGCGCCAGGCTAGGTCTTCTTCCTTGGCGACGGCACCGCCTTCGCCTTTGTAGCGCTCGGCGATCTCCAGTAGACGCTCGGTGGCATCGGGGCGACGATTGAGCACGACGTCTTCGACGCGTTCGCGCAGTTCCGGCGGGATCTCTTCATACACCGCGAGTTGGCCGGCGTTGACGATGCCCATATCCATGCCGGCCTGTATGGCGTGGTACAGGAACACGGCATGGATGGCCTCGCGCAGCGGGTTGTTGCCGCGGAACGAGAACGACACGTTGGAGACGCCGCCAGAAATCAACGCATGCGGCAAGGCCTGTTTGATCGCGCGCGTCGCCTCGATGAAATCGACGCCGTAGTTGTTGTGTTCCTCGATGCCGGTGGCGATGGCGAAGATGTTCGGATCGAAGATGATGTCTTCCGGCGGGAAGCCGATCTGCTCGGTGAGAATTTTGTAGGCGCGCGCGCAGATTTCTATTTTGCGCGCCTTGGTGTCGGCCTGGCCCTGTTCGTCGAAGGCCATGACGATCACCGCCGCGCCGTACTTGCGTACCTTGCGCGCGTGCTCGATGAACGCGGCCTCGCCTTCCTTCATGCTGATGGAATTGACGACGCCCTTGCCCTGAATGCATTTCAGGCCCTTCTCGATGATGCTCCACTTCGACGAGTCGATCATGATCGGCACGCGCGAAATGTCCGGTTCGGAGGCGATCAGATTCAGGAACGTGACCATGGCTTCCTCACCATCGAGCAGGCCTTCGTCCATGTTGACGTCGATCATCTGCGCGCCACTCTCGACCTGTTGCCGAGCGACGATCAGGGCCTTGTCGTACTCGCCATTGAGAATCATCTTCTTGAACAGCGCCGAGCCGGTGACATTGGTGCGCTCGCCGACATTGATGAACAGCGAATCGGCGGCGATGTTCATCGATTCCAGTCCCGCCAACCGGCACTTGATCTCGACATCCGGGATCTTGCGCGGCGGGAATTTCGCGACCGCTTCGGCAATGGCCTTGATGTGCGCCGGCGTGGTGCCGCAGCAGCCGCCGATGATGTTGAGAAAACCGGACTGCGCCCACTCGGCGATCTCTTTCGCCATCGCCTCGGGCGATTCATCATATTCGCCGAACTCATTGGGCAGGCCGGCATTGGGATGCGCGCTGACATAACAATCGCCAAGACCGGACAGTTCCTCGATGTACTGACGCAACTGAAGAGCGCCGAGCGCGCAATTGAAACCAAAGCTGACCGGCTTCACATGGCGCAGCGAATTGAAGAACGCCTCGGCGGTCTGACCGGACAAGGTGCGGCCGCTGGCATCGGTGATGGTGCCGGAGATCATCACCGGCAGACGTTTGCCGGTGGTCTCGAAGAAAGTTTCGACGGCGTAGATCGCGGCCTTGGCGTTCAGCGTATCGAAGATGGTTTCGATCAGCAGCAGATCCGCGCCGCCATCGACCAGACCTTGTGTGGCCTCGGTGTAGGCGGTGACCAATTCATCGAAGCTGATATTGCGAAAGCCCGGATTATTCACATCCGGCGAGATCGAAGCCGTGCGATTGGTCGGGCCGAGCACGCCGGCGACGAAGCGCGGTCTGTCCGGCGTCTTGGTTTTGAATTCATCCGCGACGGCGCGCGCGAGTCGTGCGGCGGCCTTATTCAATTCGTAGACGATGTGTTCCAGGTGATAATCAGCCTGCGCCACGGTGGTCGAATTGAAGGTGTTGGTCTCGATGATATCGGCACCCGCATCCAGATAGGCGCGGTGGATGTCGCCGATGATCTGCGGTTGGGTCAGCGTCAGCAGGTCGTTATTGCCCTTCAGGTCGGAGTGATGCTCCGCGAAACGCGTACCGCGGTAGTCGGCCTCTTCCAGTTTGTAACGCTGGATCATGGTGCCCATGGCACCATCCAGGATCAGGATGCGGTTCTTGAGTGAGTGTTCTATGGGGTGCATGGCTGGACCATTCGGCAGCGATTAATCGGTGCAGTTTAACATGCGCGCCCGCGGTCACCACGCGTAGTGGCGTGGTCTAAGACCCGCCCCTACGATTCCAGGGCTTCCCAGCGTCGATAATTGGTTTCTAGCGACTTTTCCAGTTCCTGCAAGCGGGACTGCGCGGCATTGATGGCGGCACTGTCCTGGCGGTAAAAATCCGCATCGGCCATGCGGGCATGCAGGGCGCGTTGCTCGGCCTCCAGGGCTTCGATCGTCTTGGGTAGTGTTTCCATTTCGCGCTGTTCTTTGAAGCTGCGTTTGACGGTCTTGGCCGGCTTGACGCTCGCTGCGTCAGATGCGCGTGCTATCGCTGACGTGGCCGCGACGGGTGTAACGGCGGCAGGTCTTTGTCGCAGCCAATCATCATAGCCGCCGACATACTCGGCCACACGACCGTCGTCTTCAAACACCAGGGTGCTGGTCACGACATTATTGAGGAAGGCGCGGTCATGGCTGACCAGCAACACGGTACCCGGATACGCCAGCAGCCATTCTTCGAGCAGCTCCAGCGTATCGATGTCGAGATCGTTGGTCGGCTCGTCGAGCACCAGCAGATTCGATGGCTGCGCGAACAGCCGTGCCAGCAGCAGCCGGTTGCGCTCGCCGCCGGACAGGGCTTTTACCGGCGTGCGTGCGCGCGCGGGTGTGAACAAAAAATCCTGCAGGTAACTCAGCACGTGGCGCGACTTGCCGTTGATCTCGATCTGCTCGCTGCCGGGGCTGATGTTTTCCTGGACGGTCTGTTCCAGATCGAGCTTGGCGCGCAGCTGATCGTAATAGGCGATCTGCAGGCGCGTACCCTGCTTGATTTGTCCCTGCTGCGGCGCCAGTTCGCCGAGCAGCAATCGGATCAGCGTGGTCTTGCCGGCGCCGTTCGGGCCGATGATGCCGATCTTGTCGCCGCGCAGCAGCGTCGTGGAAAAATCCCGCACGATGGTTCGACCGTCATAGGCGAAGCTGACATCCTCGGCTTCGATGACGATTTTTCCGGAGGCGGCACCGGCCTGTTGTGAGAGACGCACTCGACCGCTGATTTCGCGGCGCTCGCGGCGTTCATTGCGCAGATCCAGCAGGGCGCGCACGCGGCCTTCGTTGCGGGTGCGGCGCGCCTTGATGCCCTGGCGTATCCAGACTTCCTCCTGCGCAAGTTTCTTATCGAACAGCGCATTGTGGGTCGCCTCCACTTCCAGCTGTTCCTGCTTGCGCTGCAGGTAGGTGGCGTAATTGCCGGGCCAGCTGGTGAGTCGGCCGCGGTCGAGATCGACGATGCGCGTCGCGAGATTTTGCAGCAACTGGCGGTCGTGGGTGACGAACAGCACGGTGCCGCTGTAGCTGAGCAGAAAATTTTCCAGCCACTGAATCGATTCGATGTCGAGGTGATTGGTCGGCTCGTCGAGCAGCAGCAGATCGGGATCGCGCACCAGTGCCTGCGCCAGCAAGACGCGGCGCTTCAATCCGCCCGACAGCGCATTGAACGGCGTCTCTTCCGGCAATTGCAGCCGTGACAGCACGGCCTCGATGCGCGGCCGGACCGACCAGGCATTGCAGGCATCGACTTCATGCTGCACACGTTCCAGCTCGGCCATCAGCGCCGGGCTGTGGTCCTCGCTCATCTGATGGCTGATGTGATGATAGCGGGCCAGCAGTTCGCCTTCGCGGCCCAGCGCAGCGGCCACTACATCAAAGACGCTGGTCGCATCGGCGAACGGTACCTCTTGCGCCAGCCGCGCGCAGCGCAGGCCCTGCTGGCGTACGATCTCGCCGCTGTCCGGCAGTTGTTCGCCGGCGATCAGTTTCATCAGGCTGGACTTGCCGGCGCCATTGCGCCCGACCAGGCAGACGCGCTCGCCGCGTTCGATACTCAGCTCGACACCATCGAGCAGAGGTGCCGCGCCATAACTCAGGCAGACGCTGCGCAGTACGATCAGCGCCACGGGGTGACCTCGCGCTGAGTGTGCGTGGTGAACTCAGACAGGGGATGATTCGGGAGGCTGCACATAACACATCTTCTGGGTAGGCCGCATCACGGCATGGCGTGATGCGGCGCTGCAAATCGAGGCCAAGCATGCGTGGTGGTGTTCACTGGTCGTCATGACCCGGATCGGCAGACCGGGGCGATCCGGCGTGCTCCTGAAGTGCCGTTAGTATAATCCACTTCCCGCGCAAGCGGCGCTTCCGGGCTGTCCGGCGCGTTATTGGGAACGGCCAGCGCTTTTCTGTAGACTTCTCCTGCAAACCCGCAACGTCAACGAGTGAATGTTATGAAACGTCGTACCCCGTTTCTCGCCGTGCTGATCCTGATTCTCGCAGGATGCGCGCTGTGGCAACGCGAACCGCTCCGAGTCTCCGTCGCGGGCATCGAGCCGCTACCGGGCCAGGGCCTGGAGGCGCGCTTTGCGGTGCAGCTCAGAATCCAGAACCCCAATGACAAAGCACTGAGCTTCGATGGCATCAGCCTCGACCTGGATCTGGCGGGGAAAAGTTTCGCGAGCGGCGTCAGCGACCAGAGCGGCAGCGTGCCGCGCTTCGGCGAAATCGTGGTCGCTGTTCCGGTGACAGTGCCCGCCCTGGCGCTGGTGCGTCAGGCAATTGGACTGGCGCGTGGCGAACGCCTCAGCAAGATTGATTACGAAGTGCGCGGCCGGTTGGGCGGTGCTGTGTTCGAAACCCTCGGCGATATACCTTTGCCGGCGGGCCTGTTAGAACCGACTCGCTGACAGCGCGAGACGGTTGTTTGTCATGTATCGTGAAAATGGTGGGCCCGCTAGGACTCGAACCTAGGACCAAGGGATTATGAGTCCCCTGCTCTAACCAACTGAGCTACAGGCCCGTAGCTTGGTGCGCATTATAGAGTCTGTAGGGGCGGGTTTTAAACCCGCACCTACGAGATGCGCTGCAATAGATCGTACTAAAAACAACAACGGCCGCATTATGCGGCCGTTGTGTGTTCTACAGACTGTCGGCTTACTCCATATCGAGAAAGCTGCGCAGCGTTTCGGAACGGGTCGGGTGACGCAGTTTGCGCAGGGCCTTGGCTTCGATCTGGCGGATGCGTTCGCGGGTGACGTCGAACTGTTTGCCGACTTCTTCCAGCGTGTGGTCGGTGTTCATGTCGATGCCAAAGCGCATGCGCAGCACTTTCGCTTCGCGCGGCGTGAGGCCGGCGAGCACGGCTTGCGTGGCTTCGCGCAGGCCTTCCATCGCGGCGGCGTCGGTCGGGGACAGGATGCTGGTGTCCTCGATGAAATCGCCCAGATGCGAATCTTCGTCGTCGCCGATCGGCGTTTCCATGGAGATCGGCTCTTTGGCGATCTTCAGCACTTTGCGGACCTTGTCTTCCGGCATTTCCATGCGCACCGACAGTTCTTCCGGTGTCGGCTCGCGGCCCATCTCCTGCAACATCTGCCGGCTGATGCGGTTCAGCTTGTTGATGGTCTCTATCATGTGCACCGGGATACGGATGGTGCGTGCCTGGTCGGCGATCGAACGCGTGATGGCCTGACGGATCCACCAG
>JBGPWJ010000143.1:0-6903 GCA_041492115.1 Gammaproteobacteria bacterium | reverse complement strand
CGGTGAGCGGCAAGGCATCGTTGAACGCCTTGGCGGTATTCACGGCATCCTGGCCGGTCATGCTGTCGACCACGAACAGGGTCTCGATGGGATTGATCGCGGCGTGCAGCCGTTTGATCTCGTCCATCATCTCGGCATCGACATGCAGTCGGCCGGCGGTGTCGATAATGACGACATCGGCGAACTGCAGACGCGCCTGATCGATGGCGTTGCGTGCGATGCTCACCGGGTCCTGAGTGATGTCGCTGGCAAAAAACGTCGCGCCGACTTCGCCGGCCAGCGTCTTCAATTGCTCGATGGCCGCCGGACGATACACATCGCAACTCGCCACCAGCACGGATTTCTTTTTGCGCTCTTTGAGCCAGCGCGCCAACTTGGCAACGCTGGTGGTTTTGCCCGAGCCCTGCAGGCCGGCCACCAGAATCACCGCCGGCGGCACCGTGGCGAGGTTCAATTCATCGCTGTGCTCGCCCATGATGACGACGAGTTCATCGCGCACCACTTTCACCAGCGCCTGACCCGGCGTCAGACTCTGCATCACCTCCTGACCGACGGCGCGGGCGCGCACGCGCTCAATGAACTCGCGCACCACCGGCAGCGCCACGTCCGCTTCCAGCAGCGCCATGCGCACTTCGCGCAGGCTGTCCTGAATATTCTGATCGGTGAGACGGCCTTGACCGCGCAGGGTCTTAAGGGTGCGTGTCAGACGTTCTGTGAGATTTTCAAACATGACTTTGCATCTTGATTGGTGGTGAGCGGCAGAAGCGCCGCACCGCGATGGGCAGATATCCTGCCGCAGCAGAGTGCCGCTGCCAGGAAAACACCCGGGGATTATAGCTGAAAGATCTCGCCGCCGAACAGGCGCTGCGGATCGCGGCCCACCAGCGCGGTGCGGCATTCGCTGAAGATGGCCTCTTCAGAGCCGGGCTTGAGATGCGTGAGATACACGGCCGGCTGGTGCGCGAGCTTGGCCATATCCGCGGCCAGCAGACTCGGGCAGTAATGCGCGGCGAGGCGCGACAGTTCCAGAGAATCGTTGGCAAAGGCGCATTCGATGATCAGCAGATCGAGGTTGTCATGGCGATTCAGCGCCACCCAGAAACTGTCATTGCTGCAGGTATCGCCGCTGAAGGCGAAGGACTTGTTGCCCGCACTGAGGCGATAGCCCACGCCCGGCACGATATGCTGGACCGGAATCATCTCGATGCTTCGACCCCCCAGCTGCAGGGTCGAGCCGGGGGTCATCAGTTCATAGCACAGCACCGGGGCCTGCGCCGTGGGCAGTCGCGTGAAGTCCGGCCAGATCACCCAGTTGAAGATGTTCGCCCGCAACGCCTCCAAAGTCGGCGCCTGGGCATGGATGGTAATCGGGGTCTCGATGCGATCAAAGATGCTGTCCACCAGCAGCGGAATGCCGGTGATGTGATCCAGATGGGAATGGGTCACGAAGATATGGCGGATGCCGGCCATTTCGTCGAGGGTCAGGTCGCCGACGCCGGTGCCGGCATCGATCAGGATATCGTCGTCCACGAGTAATGACGTGGTCCGCAACCCCACGCCTATGCCGCCACTGCAACCTAATACCCGGATACGCATGGTGCGTTAATGCCTCTCAAATCCCGTCCGCACAGCCCCGCATAACCGGTACGGTAGCTGCAATTGTGCGCAAGCGCTGTCAACTGCGTCGCACACAGTGCCTAAAAAACGTTCTGATTTCAACAATAGAGTCCTTTATCGTGCCCAGAGGTGCTTCACCGCCCCGTCCAGTTATGCCATGATGCCCGTGCTCACAGAAAAGTCATGGCCCATGCCCATCCCTGTTATCGGCATCTTCGCAATTTGTTTATACATCGTGTCCGGGCTGTTGCTGGCGACGCGCCTGTGGCGTGGCGTCGAAAGCACGCCCGCCGCGAAAACCGGCATCTTAACGCTGGGGCTGGGCGCCGTGATTCTGCACGCCGCGCTGCTCTACACCGGCATTCTCACGCAGGGCGGGCTGAATCTGGGCATCTTCAACGCCGCCTCGCTGATCGGCTGGCTGATGGCGCTGCTACTGCTGCTCGCCGCCACCCGGCAACCGGTGGAAAATCTCGGCATCGTGCTGCTGCCCCTGGCCGCGCTGACGCTCGGGCTGGACAGGCTCTTCACCAGCCCGCATCTGGTACACACGCCCAATCCCTGGGAACTCGATGCCCATATCCTGATTTCCGTGCTGGCCTACAGCCTGCTCAGCATCGCCGCCCTGCAGGCCATCCTGCTCGCGATCCAGGATCATCACCTGCGCAATCGTCACCCCGGCGGTTTTATCCGCGTCCTGCCACCGCTGCAGACCATGGAGAAACTGTTGTTCCGGATGATCGGCATCGGCTTCGTGATGCTGAGTCTGGCCCTGCTGTCCGGCATCATTTTCCTGAAAGACATCTTCGCCCAGCATCTGGCGCACAAGACCATCCTCTCGATCATCGCCTGGCTGGTGTTCGCCGTATTGCTGTGGGGACGGCAGCGTTATGGCTGGCGCGGCCGCATCGCCATACGCTATACCTTGAGCGGATTCATCCTGCTGATGCTGGCCTACTTCGGCACCAAGCTGGTCTTTGAACTGGTGCTGCACCGGGCCTATTGATCTTGCCGCTGATGGCCAGACGCCGCCACGCAAGGCTGCTCGACGCACAAATTTCCCCGTAACGAGGCGCACAACGTTTGAACGATATTCCCTTGAGCGCCCTGTTCGGCACGCTGGTCATCCTGATCCTGCTGTCGGCGTTCTTCTCCGGCTCCGAAACCGGACTCATGACGCTGAACCGTTATCGCCTGCGCCATCTGGCGAAGGCCAAGCACGCGGGCGCGCTGCGCGCCAGCAAACTGCTGGAAACGCCGGACCGCCTCATCGGCCTGATCCTGCTCTGCAACAACTTCGTCAACATCCTGGCCTCCTCGGTCGCCACCGTGATCGGGCTGCGCATGTCCGGCGAAGCCGGCATCGCCATCGCTGCCGGCCTGCTCACCCTGGTGCTACTGATCTTCGGTGAGGTCGCCCCCAAAACGCTGGCGGCGCTGAATCCCGAACGCATCGCCTTCCCCGCCTCGTTCATCATCAAACCGCTCATGCAGCTGTTCGCGCCGGTGGTCACGGTGGTGAACCTGCTGTCCAAGTGGCTGCTCAAAACGCTCGGCATCTCCACCGACGAGGCCGCCAGTCAGGCCCTGAGCTCGGAGGAATTGCGCACGGTGGTGATCGAGGCCGGCGCCCTGATCCCGCGTCGCCACCAGAAGATGCTGCTCAACATCCTCGACCTGGAGAAGGTCACGGTCGAGGACATCATGGTGCCGCGCAATGAGATCGCCGGCATCGATCTCGATGATGACATCGCCACTATCCGCACCCAGCTCACCGGCAGCCAGTACACGCGCCTGCCAGTGTACCGCGAGAGCATCGACAATGTACTCGGCTTTCTGCATCTGCGTTATGCACTGGAGATGCTGATCCGCGGCGAGTTCACGCACGACGACATCATCGCCCTGGTGCGCGAGGCGCACTACATCCCTGAGAACACGCCGCTCAACACCCAGTTGCTGAATTTCCAGCGCGAGAAGCGCCGCATCGGCTTGGTGGTTAACGAGTACGGCGACATCCGCGGCCTGGCGACACTCGAAGACATCCTGGAAGAAATTGTCGGCGAGTTCACCACCGACCCCACCTCGCACATCAAGGACGTCCACCCGCAGGACGACGGCAGTTATCTCGTCGACGGCAGCGCCAGCCTGCGCACGCTCAACCGGCGCCTCAACTGGCGCTTCCCCACCGACGGCCCGAAGACCCTCAATGGTCTGATCCTGGAATACCTCGAATCGATACCCGAGCCCGGCACCAGCCTATTGCTCGCGGGCCATCCCGTGGAGATCATCCAGGTCAAGGACAATGCCGTGAAGACCGCGCGCGTGTCCCCGCCGCTGCGCAAAGAACCGACCGGGCATGAGGGACAGCACCATTAAGTGTTAATTTTCCGTCTGTCGCCAATATTCAACCGTGCGTCAGTTCGCATTGTATCGACGCGATAACTCGTTATAATCGCCCGCAGACTACCCACGACCAAGGTGAACAGGTGTTCAAGCTGACCCTGTTGTTCAGAGGCAAGCTCCTCAAGATACATCACCTGATCGAGGGTGACAGCTACATTGGCCGCGATCCGGATTGTGCACTGCAGATCGACAGTCTTGCCGTCGAGCCGCGGCATGTCCGTCTCAACCTGCAAGATCAGCAACTCACCCTCTACAATCTTTGCGACACCGGCAACGTTCTGGTCAATCACAAGTCGGTCAGCGAACAGCCGCTGCAGGATGGCGATCAGATCCAGATCGGCAAGCACACGATCAAGCTGACTGTGGATGAGTCGGCCGCCGCTCTCGTACCGCCGCCGACACCTGAGGCAGCGCCGGCAGCCACGCCCGCCGCGCCGGCACGCATCGGCTGGTTGCAGGTATTGAGTGGTCCGCACCTCGGCCGCGCCTTTCCCATCGAACCCGACCAACACCGCATCGGCAAGCCCGGTCTGCCGAGCGCGCTGATCAGCCACGCCGACGACCGCTATCAGATCGTCACCCTCGAATGCGGCGACTGCCGCCTCGATGGACAGGCACTCGATGCCAGCGGCCGGACCTTGAATGACGGCGCGATCATCGAATGCGGCGAACTGCGCCTGCAGTTCTTCATGGATCAGGCCGTCAGTGTCCCGGTCGCGCACAGAGCCCCGCCCAGTGCCGCGACGCTGCGTCATCACAGCCGCATCAGCTTCGACGCGCAGGCCTATCTGCGCAGCGAGACAATGGTGTGGCAGACACAGCTGATCGACATTGCGCTGAAAGGCGCGCTGATTGCGCGCCCCGCTGACTGGCAGGGCGCAAAGGGTGGTAGTTACTTGCTTGAACTGCTGCTCGACGATGAACAGGCCGCGATCCGCATGATGGTCACCGTCATGCATGTCCAGACGGATCGCATCGGTCTGCACTGCGAGCACATCGACATCGACAGCGTCACGCACCTGCGTCGGCTTATCGAACTCAACCTCGGCGATCCGGATCTGCTGGAGCGCGAGCTGGCGGGATTGGAATAATCAGCCCGATGGACCGGGCATTTCAAAGCAACTGCAAGGCTTCATCAAGCCGGCTCACGGCGCTGATATCCATACCATCGATCCCGCCCTTGGGGGCGTTCGCCTTGGGGACGATGGCGCGTTTGAATCCATGCTTAGCCGCTTCACGCAAGCGTTCCTGACCGTTCTGCACCGGACGGATCTCACCGGCCAGCCCCACTTCACCAAACGCGATCAGATCCGCCGGCAACGGCCGGCTGCGCAGACTCGACAGCACCGCGAGCAGTACCGCGAGATCCGCGCCGGTCTCGCTGATGCGCATGCCGCCGACCACATTCACGAACACATCCTGATCATAGGTGACTATGCCACCGTGACGATGCAACACCGCGAGCAGCATGGCCAGCCGGTTCTGTTCCAAGCCCAGCGTGACGCGCCGCGGATTGGAACCATGACTCTCATCCACCAGCGCCTGCACCTCGATCAGCATCGGCCGGCTGCCCTCGCGCGTGACCATGATCACGCTGCCCGGCACCGGTTGTTCGTGACGCGAGAGAAAAATCGCCGACGGATTGGCGACCTCGCGCAGACCTTTCTCGGTCATGGCGAACACGCCGAGTTCGTTGACCGCGCCGAAGCGGTTCTTCACTGCGCGGATCACGCGATAACGCGAATCCGGATCACCCTCGAAATACAGTACCGTATCGACCATGTGTTCGAGCACGCGCGGCCCGGCCAGCATGCCCTCTTTGGTGACGTGGCCAACGAGGAACAGCGCGGTCCCGGTCTGCTTGGCGTAACGCACCAGTTGCGCCGCGCTCTCGCGCACCTGCGCCACGCCACCCGGCGCCGATTGCAGCAGCTCCGTGTAGACGGTCTGAATCGAATCGATGACCATCACCTGCGGACGCAGTTGCTGCGCCTGCGCCAGGATGCGTTCCACCGAGGTCTCGGTGAGCATGAAGATCTGTTCGCCGGGCACACCCAAACGCTGCGCACGCAGCGAGACCTGTTGCAGCGATTCCTCGCCGGTGACGTAGAGATTGGAAAGCCGCGGCACCAGTCCGGCGAGCGTTTGCAACAGCACCGTGGACTTGCCGATGCCCGGATCGCCGCCGAGCAACACGACAGAGCCCGGCACCAGACCGCCGCCGAGCACACGGTCAAGTTCGCCGATAGTAGTCGGCACGCGCACGGCGGCATCCGGTGCGACATCCGTCAGATTCTGTACCCGCGCATCGCCGGCGGTTCCATACCCCACAAAGCGCGCACTGCGCCCGGTATTCGCCGCCTCGGCGAGGGTTTCCACCAGCGTATTCCACGCCCCGCAGTCAGTGCACTGTCCCGCCCATTTCGTGGCCTGGGCACCGCATTCGGTGCAAGCGTAGTGGGTTTTTGGTTTGGCCAAGTGTGATTCCCAACGTGCAGCGTTGCTCAACAAGTAAGTCCCCTCTCCCTTCGGGAGAGGGCCAGGGTGAGGGCATCAATGACATCGAAACCTATCATACCCCTCACCCCAACCCTCTCCCGCAGGGAGAGGGAGTGAGAGGGCAGCATATTATCACGAGCCACTTCCGCCACTCGACCGGCCTGCTAGAATCTGCCCATGTCTTCCCGCACACCACGCCATATCCACAAGGGCCGGGGCGCCAGCTTCAGTCCTGACAATCGCTACTCAGCCTATTCCCGCGAGGATATCGATGACGGCTGGGACAACCTTGAACTGCCGGTCGAGACACCGGCCACCACGCTCACGGTCGACACCAGTCGCACGGTCATCAGCTACAACGATTCGCCCGATGTCGGCTTCGAT
>JBGPWJ010000060.1:0-11420 GCA_041492115.1 Gammaproteobacteria bacterium | reverse complement strand
GCCTGGAACAAGAGATGGTGATCCAGGCACAGAAGCTCGACATCGCCGAGGAGATCGACCGCCTCGAAGGTCATATCGGCGAGGTGCGGCGGATAATGGCTCGTCCGGAAGCGGTCGGCCGCAAGCTCGACTTTCTCATGCAGGAGCTGAACCGCGAGGCCAACACCCTCGGTTCAAAATCCGCCGATGCCGAGACCACACGCATCTCGGTCGATCTCAAAGTGCTGATCGAGCAGATGCGGGAACAAATACAGAATATCGAGTAAAGAGAGTATCCAATGCCCGGCACACTTTACGTCATCGCCGCCGCTTCCGGCGCCGGTAAAACCAGCTTGGTGAAGGCCCTGGTCGAAGCCGATCCGGATATCACTGTGTCGGTGTCGCACACCACGCGCGCCAGCCGTCCCGGTGAGCAGGACGGCGTGAACTATCATTTCGTGTCCAGCGACAGATTCCAGGCCATGATCGCCGCGGGCGCTTTTCTGGAGCATGCCAAGGTGTTCGACAATTACTACGGCACGGGGCGCGCCGGGATCGAAGAGCAACTCGCGCAGGACTGCGACGTGATTCTGGAAATCGACTGGCAGGGCGCCCGTCAGGTGCGCGCGGCGTTCCCGGCGTGCGTTGGCATCTTCATCTTGCCGCCGTCGTGCGCCGCCCTGGAACTGCGCCTGCGCGGCCGCGGCCAGGACCCGGACGAGGTGATCGCGCGGCGCATGCGCGACGCGGTGGCCGAGATGTCCCACTACGCCGAATTCGACCATCTAGTGATAAATGACGATTTCCAGGTCGCCCTGGCGGATCTCAAGGCCATTTTCCGGGCGCTGCGCCTGCGCCAGCCGGCCCAGGCCCGCCGCCACGCCGCCTTGATTGCGGGATTGTTGGCATAAGCCCCCGCATTTAAGTAGACTGGCTGCACGTCTGTCTTACCCGTAGGCTGGATAGGGCGCGCGCAGTGCGCCGTTATCCGCCAACCATAAATTTTCGGAGTAGCTGTATGGCCCGTGTCACCGTAGAAGATTGTCTCGCCAAGTTGGATAACCGTTTTCAATTGGTCATGGTCGCCACCAAGCGCGCCCGTCAGCTGGCCAACGGCGCCGAGCCGCATGTGCCCTGGGAAAACGACAAGCCCACGGTGGTCGCCCTGCGCGAAATTGCCGAAGGTTTCGTCACTGCCGCGATCCTCGATGAAGTCAGCCCGCGTGAACAGGCCGAAGAGGCCATGTCCGCTGTCGTGGAGGATGTGCGCGAGGAGGGCTAAGCACAGTCTCCTGGCCCGCGCGGGTCAACGCATCTAACCACTCTATGGCCAAACCCGCGCACACCAAACCACCTGCCTCAAGTCCCGCTACCGCGGGACCGCCTCCCGATCGCTTCCTCATCAGCGATCTGTGTACCCTGCTCGATAGCTATTTGCCTCACGATCAGGTGCAGGAGGTCTATCGCGCCTACCTGTTCGGTGCCGAGGCACACGACGGTCAGCACCGTGTGTCCGGCGAGCCGTACATCTATCACCCGCTGGCCGTGGCCAAGATCCTGGCCGAGTCGCACATGGACCACAAGAGCATCATGGCGGCCATCCTGCATGATGTCATCGAGGACACCAGCACGGTCAAGGAGCAACTGGCCGGCGAGTTCGGCGCGGAGGTCGCCGAACTGGTCGACGGGGTCAGCAAGCTTACCCAGATCAAGTTCGAAACCCAGGCCGAGGCGCAGGCGGAAAATTTCCGCAAGATGCTCCTGGCCATGGTGCGCGACATCCGCGTGATCCTGGTCAAACTCGCCGACCGCCTGCACAACATGCGCACCTTGGGTTGCATGCCGGCGGAAAAGCGTCGCCGCATCGCCCGCGAAACACTGGATATTTACGTGCCGATCGCCACCCGCCTGGGCATGAACGCGCTGCGCGTGGAACTCGACGATCTCGGCTTCGCGGCGCTGTACCCGATGCGGTACCGGGTGCTGTCCGAGGCGCTGCGCAACGCGCGCGGCAATCGCAAGGAAATACTCAACAAGATCGAGACCGCCATCAAGCGCCGCCTGCGTCAGGAGGAAATGCCGGGTGAAGTGCAGAGTCGCGAGAAACACCTCTACAGTCTCTACAAGAAAATGCGCAGCAAGAACCTCTCGTTCAGCGATGTGTTCGACGTCTACGCCTTCCGCATCGTGGTCGACAAGGTCGATACCTGTTATCGCGCGCTCGGCATCATGCACAGCCTGTACAAGCCGGTGCCGGGCCGTTTCAAGGATTACATCGCCATCCCCAAGTCCAATGGCTATCAGTCATTGCACACGGTGCTGTTCGGGCCCTATGGCGTGCCCATCGAGGTGCAGATCCGCACCGCGGACATGAACCAGGTCGCCGAGTCCGGCATCGCCGCGCACTGGCTGTACAAGTCCGGCGGCGATGAGGGCAACACCGGCGAGCGCGCGCGCGAATGGCTGCGCGGGCTGCTGGAGATGCAGAAGAACGCCGGCAATTCGCTGGAGTTCATCGAGAACGTCAAGATCGATTTGTTCCCCGACGAGGTCTATGTGTTCACACCCAAGGGCGAGATCATGGAATTGATGCGCGGTGCCACCGCCGTGGACTTCGCCTATGCCGTGCACACCGACGTCGGCAATACCTGCATCGCCGCCAAGATCGACCGGCGCTTGTCGCCGCTGCGCACGCCCCTGTTCAACGGCCAGACCGTAGAGGTCATCACCGCGCCCGGCGCGCACCCCAATCCCGCCTGGCTGAATTTCGTGGTCACTGGCAAGGCGCGCGCCAGCATCCGCAGTTACCTGAAGAATCTGAAGCGCGACGAGGCCATCAATCTCGGGCGCCGCCTGCTCGACAAATCGCTCGCCGAGTTCTCGCTGTCCAGCGGTAACATTCCGCGCGAACGCTACGAACAGCTGCTCAAGGAGTTCAATCTCAAATCGGTCGAAGACCTGTTCGATGCCATTGGCCTGGGCAACCGCATGGCGGTGCTGGTGGCGCGGCGGCTGGCACCGGGTGATGCCGTGCCGGACAGCGCCCACGACAGCGATGGCAAGGCGCCGCCCCGGGCATTGTCCATCAAAGGCACTGAGGGCATGGTGCTGACGTATGCCAAGTGCTGCCACCCGATCCCGGGTGACCGCATCGTCGGCTTTGTCAGCGCCGGCAGCGGCATCGTCATCCACGGCGCGTCGTGCAAGAACATCGCCGAGTACCGCCACCATCCCGAAAAATTGATCGACGTGCAGTGGGAAGCCAAACCCGAAGGTGAATACACCGCCGAGATTCGCGTCGAGGTCGCCAATCAGCGCGGCGTGCTGGCCACCGTCGCCGCCGCCATCGCCGAGATGGGCTGTAATATCGAGAACGTCGACATCGAAGAACGCGACGGCATGACCAGTTCGTTGATCTTCACTATCACCGTTCACGACCGCCTGCATCTGGCGCGCCTGATGCGCCGCATTCGTTCCATTAAGCTGGTGATGCGGATCTACCGCACCAAGAGCTGAGTCGGTCGATCGGGCCAAAAGACTATGACTAAAGGCAGCCACATGAGCAGACAGATCATCAGCACGGAACGCGCGCCCAAGGCCATCGGCACCTATTCGCAAGCCGTCAAAGTTGGTGACACTGTGTATCTCTCCGGCCAAATTCCGCTTTTGCCCGAGACCATGGAACTGGTGCAGGGCGATATGAGCGCGCAGATCCGCCGCGTGTTCGACAATCTGAAAGCAGTGGCCGAAGCTGCCGGCGGCAAACTCGGCGATATGGTCAAGCTCAATGTTTATCTCATTGACCTGGGACATTTCCCGCTCATCAATCAGATCATGGCCGAGTATTTCCAGGAGCCTTATCCGGCGCGCGCCGCGGTTGGCGTGGCCGCGCTGCCGAAGGCTGCCGCGGTGGAGATGGATGCGGTAATGGTAATTAACCGTAGCCCGCAATAGCGCAGCGTATTGCGGGGATGTGCCGCAAAGGCGCAATACGTTGCGCTATTGCGCCCTACATTGATGGGGAAGGAAAGGAGCGGGTAATAAAACAAGGAGGTGATGGGATGGGCGTCGTAGTGAGCAACTCTGTCGTTAATACTCAATACTCAGTACTCGATTCCGCACCGGTCACAAGTCTGCGTGGCGTCGGCGCGCGCAATGCCGAACGCCTACACAAGCTCGGCATTCAAACAATTCAAGACCTGCTGTTCCATCTGCCGTTGCGTTATCAGGACCGCACCCGCATCGTGCCGATCGGTGCGCTGCGGCCGGGTGACGAGGCGGTGGTCGAGGGCGTGGTGGAACTGGCCGAGGTGGTGATCCGGCGGCGCCGCATGCTGCTCTGCTCGATCGCCGACGGCACCGGCGCGCTGCTGCTGCGCTTCTTCTATTTCAACGCCGCACAGCAATTAGCGCTGACTCGCGGTGTGCGATTGCGTTGCTTCGGCGAGGTGCGCGCCGGACCGTCCAGTCTGGAAATGATTCACCCCGAGTACCGCCGTGTCGAGGACAATGCAGCCGCAGCGGCGGACGAGCACCTGACGCCGATCTATCCGACCACTGAAGGCCTGCACCAGTTGTCGCTGCGCGCGCTCACCGATCAGGCGCTGGAGCGTCTGCAGCACGACACGCTCAGCGAATGGTTGCCGGCGCCGGTGCTGCGTCAGTTCAAGCTGCCGGCGCTCGCATCGGCGCTGCGTTATGTGCACCGGCCGCCGCCGGAGGCGGCGCTGGCGGCGCTTGAAGCCGGCACGCATCCGGCGCAGCAGCGTCTGGCCTTCGAGGAATTGCTGGCCCATCACTTGAGCCTGCGCCGGCTGCGCGAACGCATCCGCCAACAACCGGCGCCGGTGTTGAATGCCCCCGGCGCGCTCGCGCAGCAGCTGATCGCCGCCTTGCCGTTCGCGCTCACCGGCGCACAGCGTCGCGTGCTCGATGAGGTGTTGCAGGATCTGCGCAGCGCCGTGCCGATGCTGCGTCTGATGCAGGGCGATGTCGGCTGCGGCAAGACCGTGGTCGCCGCGCTGGCCGCGCTGCATGCGGTGGAAGCGGGCTGGCAGGTGGCGGTGATGGCGCCCACCGAGCTGCTGACTGAACAGCATTATCAGAATTTCCGGCGTTGGCTGGAACCGCTCGGCATCGAGGTGGCTTGGTTAGGTGGGCGGCTTAAAGGACGCGCCCGCACGCGCATGCTGGAAGCGATCGGCAGCGGCCAGGCGGCTGTTGCGGTGGGCACGCATGCGCTGTTTCAGCAGGATGTGCAGTTCCACAAGCTCGGCTTGGTGATCATCGACGAGCAGCACCGCTTCGGCGTGCATCAGCGTCTGGCGCTGCGCGAGAAGGGTCTGCGCGACGGCCTGAGTCCGCATCAGCTGATCATGACCGCGACGCCGATCCCGCGCACGTTGGCGATGTGCGCCTATGCCGATCTCGACAACTCCAGCATCGACGAACTGCCGCCCGGACGCACGCCGGTGCAGACCGTGGTGCTGCCCGATACGCGCCGGCATGAAGTGGTGCTGCGCGTGCGCAATGCCTGCCGCGACGGTCGGCAGGCCTATTGGGTTTGCACGCTGATCGAGGAATCGGATACGCTGCAGGCGCAGGCCGCCGCCGATACGCTTGAAACACTCAGCGCCGCACTGCCCGAGTTGCGTGTCGGCCTGGTGCACGGACGCCTCAAACCGGCGGAGAAGGAGGTGATCATGGCCGCATTCAAGGCCGGCGAACTCGATCTGCTGGTGGCGACCACCGTGATCGAAGTCGGCGTGGACGTGCCCAATGCCAGTCTGATGATCATCGAAAATGCCGAACGTCTCGGGCTGGCGCAATTGCACCAATTGCGCGGTCGTGTCGGGCGCGGCAGCGCGCAGAGCAGCTGCGTGCTGCTGTATCACGGCAGTTTGTCCCAGGCGGCGCGCACCCGCTTGGCGGTGCTGCGCGAGACCAACGACGGCTTTGAGATTGCGCGCCGCGATCTCGATCTGCGCGGACCGGGCGAGGTATTGGGCACACGTCAGGCCGGCCTGCTGAATCTGCACATCGCCGACCTGAGCCGCGACCGCGAACTGCTGCCGGCCGTGCAGCAGGCGGCCGATCTGCTCCTCAAGGACTATCCCGCGCACATCGAACCATTGGAGCGGCGCTGGCTGGGTGACGCGGCGCGGTATGGCGATGTCTAGAGGGATGTAGGGACGTACCCCGGAAAAATACATCGGGATGTCCCTGCTCTTTCCATCCGGCATGACGTAGGGTCGAGCGATCATGCAATAATGCACGCACCCCTCCCAACCGCAGCTTGGTCAACGCTTGAACGTCCGCCGCACATCACGTACCGCTACACCCGCTGCGTTGTCCGCCGAGCCGCACTGGTCCGAGCAGAGCCAGCTGCTGCGTACGCGCGTGCCGCCAGATCGACTGGATTGGCTGCTCGATACAGAATCGCTCACGCACCGCGTGCGGCAGGCCTGCGGTGGCCGTTTTCGCGTGCGCGTGCTCAGTCAGGGCTGGGGCAGACCGCTGCGCAGCGAAGTGCGGATCTTGCAATTGCGCGCTGGTGAGCGCTGCCTGGTGCGTGAAGTGCAACTGCTGTGCGACGAACGGCCCTGGGTGTTCGCGCGCACGATCATCCCGGCGACCACACTGAGCGGTCCGCAACGCCGCCTGGCGCGTCTCGGCAGCCGGCCGCTGGGTGCGGTGTTGTTCGCCGATCCGAGCATGCGGCGCGGTGCGGTGCAGATTGCCGCGATCACCGCCCGACATGGCGTGTTCGCGCGCGCCACCCGCGAACTGCCGCGACGACCGGCGCAGATCTGGGGCCGGCGCAGTGTGTTCCGCGTCGGCGGCAAGCCGCTGCTGGTGAGCGAAATATTTCTGCCGGGGATCGGTGCTTGATCATTCCGAATTCTCTCGTTAAGACGTAAAAGAGCATCTGAGCTACTCCCTCTCCCTTCGGGAGAGGGGACTCACATTTTGAGTGACGAATTAATCAGAGCTTCCTTAGATAAATCGAACCATGCTCGAACGTCTGCGCCAATACGCCCTGCTGATGCGGCTGCACAAGCCCATAGGCATTCTGCTGCTGCTGTGGCCGACCTTGTGGGCTTTGTGGATAGCCGCGGCAGGTCATCCGGATGCGCGTGTGCTGGTGGTGTTCGTGCTGGGCGTGGTGCTGATGCGATCGGCGGGTTGCGTGATCAACGACTACGCTGACCGTAATATCGATCCGCATGTGCGGCGCACCCGCGAGCGGCCCATCGCCGCGGGGCACGTGACACCGCGCGAGGCGCTGGTATTGTTCGCGGTACTGTGTCTGATAGCATTCATGCTGGTGTTGCTCATGAATCGGTTGACGATACTGCTGTCGCTGGTCGGCGCGCTGCTCGCCGCGACGTACCCTTTTACCAAACGTTACACGCATCTTCCCCAGGTTTATCTCGGTGCCGCCTTCGGCTGGGCTGTGCCCATGGTGTTCGCGGCGCAGACCGGCGCCGTGCCCGGGATCGCCTGGCTGACCTTTATCGCCAATGTGCTGTGGGCGACGGCCTACGACACGATGTATGCGATGGTCGATCGCGAGGATGACCTGCGCATCGGCGTGAAGTCCACGGCGATATTGTTCGGCAAGGCGGATCGCGCGTTGATCGGCCTGCTGCAGGTGCTGCTCATGCTCGCTCTGCTGCTGGTGGGCGGCCAGGCCCATCTAGGGTGCTGGTATTTAGCGGGTCTGGCGGTCGCCGCGGGCTTGGCTATCTACCAGCAATACCTGATCCGCGCGCGCGACCCCGGGCAGTGCTTCGAGGCCTTTCTCAACAACAACTGGTTTGGTGCGGCGGTGTTCGTCGGCATCGCGGCGGATTATCTGACTCGGTAGGGGCGGGTTTTAAACCCGCCCCTACATGACCTTTCCGCCAGCGTCACGTTCGTGTGGTCATCAATCCGGCGCGACCCGCGCCACCGCCCATACCTCGACGACCGGCACCCCGGCGCGGCGCAGTGCCTGAGCCAGTTCGTTGACCGTGTGCCCGGTCGTGATGACGTCATCGAGTATCGCCACATGCCGGACGGGGATGCTGCGCCGGATCTGGAAGGCGTTGCGGACATTGGCCTTGCGTTGTGCGGCGGGCAAGGTCGACTGCGCCGGTGTGGCGCGCACCCGCACGCAACTTCTGACATCGATGGGAATGCCGAAGTGGGCCGCGATCGGGCGTGCCAGTTCCACGGATTGATTGAAGCCGCGTTCACGCAACCGGGTCCGGTGCAGCGGTACCGGAATGATGCGCTGCGGTGGTGTTTCGATGCGCGTGGCGAGTTGTGCCGCGAGCAATTCGCCAAGCAGGCGCGCGTGGGCGAGCTTGCCCTGGAACTTGAGTTGCTTGATCAGGTGATCGGTGGGACTGGTGTAACGGCACAGGGTCAGGGTCCGCGCATAACGCGGCGGGTGATGCAGGCAGTGGCCGCACAACAGCGGCGGCAGATCGCCCGGCAAGGGCAGTCCGCAGCGCGGGCAGGCGGTGTGGTTATAAGGCAACTCGGCGCGGCAGGGCGCGCACAGGTCGAGTCCATCGTCGCCGTGGGCGCCGCACAATATGCAGCGGTTGGGATAGAGCCACGACTGAACACAATCAATCCATTGGTTGATCATACGGAATCCTTTCCGGTTGACACCCTCACTGGTGCGGTTACTATTTACCCCCCTTTCAACTCGAAACGCAAGGCCCGCGACGCGGGTCCTGTCACCCGCAATGAGGTTGTTATGAATCAGCTCGCCGCGACCCCGCTTGCAGCGTCGGAACTGCGCCACGATTGGACGGTAGAAGAGGCCGTCGCGCTGTATGACTTGCCCTTCAATGATCTGCTGTTCCGCGCCCAGACCGTGCACCGGCGCCACTTCGCCGCCAGCGAGGTGCAGATCAGCACCCTGCTCAGCATCAAGACCGGCGCCTGTCCCGAGGATTGCGCCTATTGCCCGCAGAGCGCGCATTACGACACCGGTCTTGAAGTCGAACGCCTGCTGGATGTCGAGTCCGTGCTCGCGGCAGCGCGCCAGGCCAAGGCCGGCGGCGCCAGCCGCTTCTGCATGGGCGCGGCTTGGCGCAGCCCGCGCGAAAAAGACCTGCCGCAGGTGCTGGCAATGATCAGCGGGGTCAAGGCGCTGGGTCTGGAGACCTGCGTCACGCTGGGCATGCTCGACATCGATCAGGCGCAGCGCCTCAAGCAGGCCGGTCTCGATTACTACAATCACAACATCGATACCTCGCCGGAGTTCTACGGCGAGATCATCTCTACCCGCACCTTTCAAGACCGGCTCGATACCCTGGACAATGTCCGCGCCGCCGGCATCAACGTCTGCTGCGGCGGCATCGTCGGCATGGGCGAATCGCGCCGCGACTGGGCCGCGATGCTGACCACGCTGGCCAATTTGCCGCAGCACCCGGAGAGCGTGCCCATCAATCAGCTGGTGCAGGTCGAAGGCACGCCGCTGTACGGCGCCGCGCCCACTGATCCTTTCGACTTCGTGCGCACCATCGCCTGCGCACGCATCACCATGCCGCGCTCCCGCGTGCGCCTGTCGGCCGGTCGCGATGCGATGAGCGATGAGTTGCAGGCGCTGTGCTTCCTCGCCGGCGCCAATTCAATCTTCTACGGCGAGAAGCTGCTGACCACGGAAAACCCTGATCAGCACCATGACCGGCGCTTATTCGAGCGCTTGGGACTGCAAGCCGTCTGATTACTTTCCCACTTAAAAAGTGAGTCCCCTCTCCCTCTGGGAGGGGGCCAGGGTGAGGGTAATCAATTGAGTGCCTGACTTCCCCTCCGCATTGAGAGTCGCGTTTCAAATATCATTTTCAAACGACAATGCCTGCATCCGCTGATCTGCACACCGCGCTCGAACAACTCAAGCGCGAAAATCTGTACCGAACGCGCCGCGTGGTGGAGGGTCCGCAGGGCCCCGAGATCAACGTCGACGGCCGCTGTCTGCTGTCGTTCTGCAGCAATGATTATTTGGGGCTCGCCAATCACCCCGAGGTGATCCGCGCGTTGCAACGCGGCGCTGAACACTACGGCGTGGGCAGCGGCGCGGCGCATCTGGTCAGCGGTCACAGCGCGGCGCATCACGCCCTCGAAGAAGAACTCGCGGCCTTCGTGCAACGGCCGCGCGCGCTGCTGTTCTCCACCGGTTACATGGCCAATCTCGGCGTCATGGCGGCGTTGCTGGGACGCGGCGACTCCGTGTTTGAAGACCGCTTGAATCACGCCTCGCTGATCGATGCCGGCCTGCTCAGCGGCGCGCGCCTGCTGCGCTATGTGCATGCCGACGCACAGGCGTTGGAGATGCGGTTGGAGCAATCCACTGCCAAACAGAAACTGGTTGCCAGCGACGGCGTGTTCAGCATGGATGGCGACCTCGCGCCGCTGCCGGAACTTGCCGCGAGCAGCGCACGCCATGCGGCGTGGTTGATGATTGACGATGCTCACGGGCTCGGCGTGCTAGGTCGCAACGGCGGCGGCGTGCTGGAACACTTCGGGTTGGGAATGGCCGAGGTGCCGATTCTGATGGGCACGCTGGGCAAGGCCTTCGGCAGCTTCGGTGCCTTCGTTGCCGGCAGCGCCGATCTCATCGAGACCTTGATTCAGCGTGCACGCAGTTACATCTACACCACCGCCACACCGCCGGCGCTGGCTGAAGCGACGCGAGCCGCGCTGCGACTGGTGCAAAGCGAAGGTTGGCGGCGCGAGCGCTTGGTTGAACTGGTGGCGCGCTTCCGTGCCGGCGCGGCGCAATTGGGCTTGCCGCTGGCGCAATCGGCCACGCCGATTCAACCCTTGATCGTCGGTGATGCGACGCGTGCAGTGCAACTGAGTCAGGCTTTGAATGAGCGCGGCATCCTGATCAGCGCCATCCGTCCGCCCACCGTGCCGGAAGGCACGGCGCGGCTGCGCATCACGTTGTCGGCGGGGCATAGCGAGGCGCAGGTGGATCGCTTGCTGGGGGCGTTGGGTGAGGTCATGCGGGGGCAGGGATTGGATTCCCCTCACCTTGGCCCTCTCCCAAGGGGAGAGAGGGCTTGATTGCGAGCGTTGCTGGATTGCTTGGAGAGTTGCTGGTATGACGCTGTTCTCGCAGACGCTGGGCAGCGGTCCCGACATCGTGCTGCTGCACGGCTGGTGTTTGCACGGCGGCATCTGGGAGGATGTCGCGGCCGCGCTGGCGGTACACAACCGCGTTACGTATATCGATCTGCCGGGACACGGGCGCAGTGCCGCGCTGCCGCTCGCGGATGAATTATCCGCAGTGGCGGAGCAACTCGCCGCGGCCGCACCAGCGTCGGCAATCTGGATCGGTTGGTCGCTGGGCGGATTGATCGCCTTGCAACTGGCGCTGACGGCGCCGACGCTTGTGCGTGGGCTGGTAGTGGTGGCAGCTTCGCCGCGCTTCGTGC
>JBGPWJ010000256.1:0-3801 GCA_041492115.1 Gammaproteobacteria bacterium | reverse complement strand
TGCCTTAGAGTGTCTAAGCGATTCTAACAAAATGAGTCCCCTCTCCCTTCGGGAGAGGGACAGGGTGAGGGCATCAATGACATCAACACCGTTTTAGATCCCCCTCACCCCAGCCCTCTCCCTCAGGGAGAGGGAGTGACAGTGCTTCGCGAGATTCATTCTGTATATTTTATGGCGTGGCTGCGGCTGTTTTCACACTGCAAGTGCCAAGATCCACCGTTCTGCCCGCCGCAATGCCCTGATATAAGCTCCAGAGCCGCTGGTCGACGCGTTGTTCGCGCGCGGGCGGGCGCGGCTTGTTGAAGCGACCGACGGCGTGCGGGCCCGCGTTGTACACGGCATACGTGGCGCGCGGCACATGATTGAGATCGCCGCTGCGATCGGCGTAGTCGATGGCGTAGTCTTTCAGATACCGCATCAGAATCTGCGCGCCGGCGCGGGCGTTGTAAGCGGTGTCCCATTTCAGTCGATCGATATTGTAAAAGCCGCGCCAGACATGCTGGTTGATCTGCATGATGCCGATGCTGCCCGCCTGCGAACGCAGATAACGTACCTTGCCATCGCTGACCACGTATTGATGCCAGCAGCTCTCGATCATCGCCGTCGTCGGTATCATGTTGCGGAAGATCTTGTCGTAGGGTGAGCCCAGGCCGGCACGCTGCAATTCAGCGTCGGCGGTCTGTTGCAGCAGACTCGCCATGCGCGCCTGATACGCGGCGAATTCATCCGGTTTGGGAACCCAGCGGTCCAGTGGTGGCGGGTTGCTGTCCGCGTGCGCTGTGGGAATGAACAGTTCCAGCCAGCTTTGTCCCGGTGTTGGCGCCGGTGTTGTCTCGGGGGCGGGTTCGGGCAGTGTTTCGAAATCGAATAACTCGTGCAACTGCGGATCAACGTTCCAGTCGTAGGCGAGCGGATCACCGGCGGCCTCGGGTCGCAGGCTGCGCGCCAGACGCCGCAGGCCATCCGTGGAAATCTGCATGCCCAGTCCGGGAGCGGCGTGATCGAGTGCCGTCAAGGCATCGCCGGCATTGATGAATGCGGCATAGCGCAACACCGAGGCATCGAGCAGGCCGGCGTGCTGCGCATCGGTAAGAATGGCGCGCAGATCATTCCAGGTGGCGATGAACTGTTCGCGCAGCGGATCGCCGCTGCTGCGCTGCTCGCCGGACAGGATATCCACGAGGCGATAACGGCTGTCCAGCAGCAGAGCGAACAGCTGCTTGTGCAAGGCGCCGTCGGGGCTGTCGAGCGCGACCTGCTTGATGCTGTAAACCAGGAACGCGTCCCAGGGTTGCAGGGTCTGCTCCAGCGCGGCCAATTCGGCATCGGTGAGCGGCGCGACGGATGCTGTAGAGGGTTGTGGCGCTGTCTGCCAGGTAGCGGGGATATCGATGCTGATCGGCACCACGATCTCCTCCGCAGCGACGCGCGGTTCCAGCACGTGCAAGTGCGCGAGCACCTGTTCCAGTTCAGCACTGTGCGCCGGCGGTGCGGCGGTGCGCAGCACCGCGAGCAGTGTCTCGCGTGAGGCGCCGATGTCGTAACTGAACTGCTCCAGCCGCGGGTTCAGATAACTCTTGGTCAAACCCCAGATAAAGCCTAGCGTCGGCGTTTCCTTGCCGGTGGCGTCGGTGAGTCGGGAGTTGACGATGCGCAGAGTGAGTCGTCCGGCGCTGTCGAGTTGCGGCGCCAAAGTGAATTCCATCGAACCGCGCCAGGCCGCGGCGTTGTAACAGGTGCCGAACAGTTCCGCGCCCAGCGCCGCCGCGCCGGGTCCGACAAAACGCAGTTGCCCTTCGTGCGCCTCAAGACGCGGCGCCTCGTAGTGCAGGTAACGGCAGGGCCCTTCCTGATAGATGATTTCCGGTTTGTCCGCGGCCGCGGCAAGTTGCGTGCGCAGCGCGTCGCGGATCGGTTGCAGCGGCACATGCAGAGGAATTTCCAGACTGCCGGCCTGCGCGCCCAGGGCGAACAGGGCGAGGCAGCTCAGCAAGACAAGGCGCGCGATATTCATTAGACGTGTGCGTTGAGGCAAGATGGGGAGAATTGCCGTTTCATTACGCATAAAGCCCGTCGAATTTAGCTTCTTCCGGCGCCAGGACACGTTCCTGTGTGACGCGCCATACGCCATCGCTTTCCTGCACGATGACGATCTCGACGCCCTGGGTCTGTGTCTCGCCGTCGCTGGTCTCCAGCGTTTCCAGCGTCTTGAACATGACGCGACCCGGCGTCATGGCCTGCACCTTGAGGCCCTGGTAGGACACGCGCGCGAGAATTCCTGCGCTGAACTCATGTTCACTCTGCCGTGCCCAGTCGTCATAGCCGATCACCTCGAAGCCCGGCACGCCGAACACCTGTACCTGTTTCGAGATCAAATCCATATGCGCGGCGAAATCCTTGGCGTTGGCGGTGCGTGCCAACGCGTCGAGCCAGTCACGTGCTACTTTGCTGTCCATTGTGTCGGCCTTGTGTGTGATTGTGCGGTGATGATAAGGAATCTCGGTTTACTACGTCATATAAAATAGAAAGTTCCCTCTCCTTTGGGAGAGGGACAGGGTGAGGGAAATCGACCCCGTGCCACGGCTTCCCCCTCACCCCAGCCCTCTCCCCCGTGGGGAGAGGGGGGCAGTTCAGTGGGGCACCCTCATTTGCTGTCGATCCGCAGCGACACATCAACCGCCTGGATATGCTTGGTAAGTGCACCCACCGAAATAAAATCAACACCGGTCGCTGCTATATCGCGCACGTTGTCCAATGTTATCCCGCCGGACGCCTCCAGTTTGGCGCGACCGGCATTGAGGGCGACGGCGGCGGGCAGGTCATTAAGTGAAAAATTGTCGAGCAGAATGATGTCGGTGCCCGCCGCGAGCGCCTGCTGCAATTGCACGAGATTCTCGACTTCCACTTCGATGTTAAGGTCGGGGTGGAGTTGGCGTGCGCTGCTGACCGCGCGCTCAATCGAGCCGGCGGCCGCGATATGGTTTTCCTTGATCAGGATCGCGTCGAACAGACCCATGCGGTGATTGCGTCCGCCGCCGCAGCGCACGGCGAATTTCTGTGCGGCGCGCAGGCCGGGAATGGTCTTGCGGGTATCGAGGATCTGCGCGCCGGTGCCGGCGATGGCCGCGACGTAGCGGCGCGTCGCGGTGGCCGTGGCGGACAGTGTCTGGAGAAAATTCAGCGCGCAACGTTCGCCGCTGAGCAGCGCCCGGATCGGGCCATACAGGCGGCACAGCTCCTGGCCCGCCTGTATGGCATCGCCATCCTGCGCCAGCCAGCTGATGCGCACAGTGGGATCGAGCTGCGCGAACACCGCATCGAACCAGGCCGTGCCGCACAGTACGGCGTCCTCGCGCGTGATGACCGTGGCGGCACAGCTGACCTCGGCGGGCAGCAGTGCCGCGGTGACATCGCCCGTGCCCAGGTCTTCGGCAAGTGCACGCCGCACATCGTCGGCGATTGCAGCCTTGAACGCGTCGTCTCTCACAGGATCGCCAGCAGCTCTACTTCGAAAACCAGCGTGGCATTGGGTGGAATCACACCGCCGGCGCCCTGCGCACCATAGCCAAGCTGCGGCGGGATGGTCAGACGGCGCGTGCCGCCGACCTTCATGCCCTGCACGCCTTCGTCCCAGCCGCGGATCACGCGACCGGCGCCGAGCGGAAACTGGAAAGGATCGTTGCGATCTTTGCTCGAATCAAACTTTTCACCGTCGGTGAGCCAGCCGGTGTAGTGCACCGAGACGGTCTGGCCTTTCACGGCGGCGGCGCCGTCGCCTATTGCTATGTCGTCGTACTTGAG
>JBGPWJ010000139.1:0-6986 GCA_041492115.1 Gammaproteobacteria bacterium | reverse complement strand
GCATCTTGCGGTACTGCCCGGCGATGCGGCCGTCGGCATCCAGCACCACAGCGGTGTTGTGATACAGCCCGGCCGCGCGGCGTTCGAACAGCGAGGCGACGATCACCACGTTGAGTTCGGCCGCGAGTTTGCCGAGTTGCCCGGTGGTCGGACCGGGAATGGTCTCGGCCTGATCGAAACGCGTCACGTCTTCGCTCTGACAGAAGTACACGCCGGTGTGCAGTTCCTGTAATACGATCAGGCGCGCGCCCTGCGCGGCGGCGCTGCGGATGCCGCTGATGCTGGCGGCGAGATTGGCATCGCGGTCTTCGCTGCAGGGGTGCTGCACCAGAGCGACGGTGAGTTGCGAGTGGCGTAGTTCGGGTTGCGTGCTCATCTTACAATGATACCCCCGCCGGCAGCTGCATGGTCACGCAATGCAGGCTGCCGTACTGCTGGATCAGCGGTAGGCACGGAATGCTGATGATTTCGCGATCGGGAAAGCACTGCGCAAGGCGCGCGGTGGCTTCCAGGTCGGCGGGGTCGTCATAGGTCGGCAGCAGCACCGCGCCGTTGATGATCAGGAAATTGGCATAGGTGGCCGGCAGGCGCCGGCCGTCGGCGGCGAAGCGCGGTTTGGGCCAGGGTAGCGGTACCAGGTGATAAGGCTTGCCATCGCGGGTGTGGAAGGCTTCGAGTTCGGCTTCCATGGCTTTGAGTTCGGCGTAGTGCTCGTCGCTGGGATCGTCGCAGGCCACGTAGGCGATAGTGTCATCCGGGCACAGGCGCGCCAGCGTATCGATGTGGCTGTCGGTGTCATCGCCGGCGAGATAACCGTGTTCCAGCCACAGAATGCGTTCGATACCGAGCACGCTGCGCAGGCAGTCTTCGATATCGGCGCGGCTGTACTGCGGGTTGCGCGTTGGTGTCAGCAGACATTGGGTGGTGGTGAGCAGGGTACCTGCGCCATCCGATTCGATGCTGCCGCCTTCCAATACCAGATCAATGGTGCGTAGCGGTGCCGTACCGAAAGCGCCGGCGCTGTGCAGTTGGCGTGTGATCTGATTGTCGAGTGCCGCATCGAATTTGCCGCCCCAGCCATTGAAGGTGAAATCGAGCAGTTGAGGCCGTCCGTCGACCAGCACTGTGACCGGGCCGTGATCGCGCGCCCAGGTATCGTTGGAGGCGATGCAGTGCAAGCGCACTCGGTTCAGCTCGACACCGGCGTGCATCAAAACATCTTTAACGTGCTGCTGATGCGCGCTATCAAAACACACGACCAGTACAAGCTCGCGCTGGCTGACAGCCGCGGCGATCCGCGCGAACACCGGCTCCACCTGATCGAGCCACGGGCCCCAGTCGCTATCGGCGTGCGGCCAGGTGAGCATGACACCGCTTTGCGGCGCCCATTCGGCGGGGAGTGCTGGCTTCATACGGGATCGGCAGATTGTTTGGGTTGATGGAGACGTTGCACCCGAACTGTCTTGTCCGGGTGCAGACAGTATGCCGCGTTACAACAAACGTCTGTGTTACTGGCCGGGTTGATTCAGTTTGTGCTGCACCACCGCATGCAGCACATATTGATGTTCGAAGAACACGCTGAAATTGTCATAGTCCCAGCGCGTGATCGGCGGCTGGCCGACGGCGGGATATTTCTCGCGCGGCGCACCGAACTGGCTTTCCACCTGACTCATGGTCATGCCTCGCGTCGGCCGCGGCACATCGAGTGCGGCATTTTGCTTGAGTGTGATCACATCTGCCTGCACAGAGGTCAGAGAGAAAGTGGCCGTGAGGGCCAGCAGCAGACAGCACAGGGTGCGCATAATCAGGCTCCTAATTAAGGGTTTGACCGTGATTTCCAAGTCGTGGATGCACTATAGCATTACTGCCTGGCAAAGCTGAACCTGTCAGAATATCGTCAGTTGGGCGTGATAAACCTTTGATGACGTTGAGATGGCCGTCGCCGCTGCGATACAACACAGTTCTCGATCTGGGGGGCGGGATTGGCCGCGATTGAAGCCCGGCGACAACCGGCGTAATCTTCACAACCCCTGGTCGGGTGACGCCTGCGCCACCCTCTGGAATCGTGATGGATATTGCCAACATCAATGCGCTGATGCGGTCTGGGTCATACCCGGCGCCACGCGCTGCTGTGACGAGCGGACTGCATCGCGCCATGACGGGTGCGACGCGCGACGCGACAGCTATTGTGCGCGGCCAGCAGCAGCCCACCGAGCAGGTGTTGCAGGGTGAGTTGCTGCAGAAGCGCCGCAAGACCTCGCCCTACGACACGGCGGACCTGCTCGATTCGATGCGCGCCATGGACCGGGTTCTGCGTGACACCGCCACCTCAGCCGCCGACACCGCGCCGCCGCGCAACGCACTTCGCGCCATCGCCACCTACACGCAGCAGACGATCATCCAGAACACACTCACCGGCGCCACCGCGGCAGGCACTATCGACTATTTCGTGTAGTCGGATGCCGGCGCGTCGCGCATTCACCTCACAACTACAAATCGAGAATAAGCGATGACAGATTGCCTGTTCTGTAAAATGGCGTCCGGCGCAATCAAACCGGATATTGTTTACCAAGACGACACCGTGCTGGCGTTCCGCGACATCAACCCGCAGGCACCGCTGCACGTGCTGGTGATTCCCAAGCGGCACATCTCGACCCTCAACGATCTGCAAGATACCGATGGCGCGCTGATCGGCAAACTCTATCTCGCCGCCAAACAGATCGCCGCACAGGAAGGCGTCGCGGTGCGCGGTTACCGCACGGTGATGAACTGCAATGCGGAAGCGGGGCAATCCGTGTTTCATGTGCATCTGCACGTGCTCGGCGGCCGACCGATGCACTGGCCGCCCGGCTGAGCGGTGACCGCCTCCCCCGCTTGTGAGAGGAGTAGTTGTTCAGAGGTTCCCTAATAGTAATTCTCAACAATTCAGGGCTCCCAGAACGAGCTGCTGTCCCGTCGAGGCATCCCCTCCCGGGAGGGCAAGGTATCCCACAATTTCCGCACCCGCGCCGTTTTTTATGTGTTTCTTGACCTTCTCGTGTAATATCATTAGTTTTCAACGTTTAAATCTCTACGCGGCGGGCCGGGCTGAAATGCCGCCCCGCTGCAGCATTCTCGGCATCGGGCCGGGATGGCGCGTAGATTCTGGGCAGGAGACACGAAGTGGAATTGACCGGCGCCGATATCTTGGTGCGTTGCCTGCGCGACGAAGGCGTTGAGTATTTGTTCGGCTACCCGGGCGGTGCCGCGCTGCATATTTACGATGCCCTGTACAAACAGGAAGCCGTCAAGCACATCCTGGTGCGTCACGAGCAGGGCGCCGCGCATGCCGCCGACGGTTACGCACGCTCCTCCGGCAAGCCCGGCGTGGTGTTGGTCACCTCCGGCCCCGGTGTCACCAACACCGTCACCGGCATTGCCACTGCTTATATGGATTCGATTCCCTTGGTGGTGTTCAGCGGCCAGGTGTCCACCGCGCTGATCGGCAACGATGCCTTTCAAGAGGTCGATGCGGTCGGCATCACGCGACCCTGCGTCAAGCACAACATCCTGGTCAAGGACGTCAAGGATCTCGCCATGGCGGTGAAGAAGGCTTTTTATATCGCCACCACCGGCCGACCCGGTCCCGTGCTGGTCGATATCCCCAAAGATGTCACCGCGCAGAAATTCGAATACGAGTATCCGAAGACCATCAGCCTGCGTTCCTATACGCCGGTCTCCAAGGGTCATCCCTTGCAGATCAAGAAGGCGGTGGAAAAGATCCTCGGCGCCAAGCGGCCGATGATCTACACCGGCGGTGGCGTGATTCTCGGCGAGGCCTCGGCCGCGCTTACCGAGTTCGTGCGTCTGCTGGGTTATCCCTGCACCAACACGCTGATGGGCCTGGGCGCTTACCCGGCCACCGATCCGCTGTTCGTCGGCATGCTCGGCATGCACGGCACCTACGAAGCCAACATGGCCATGCACGAGTGCGACGTGCTGATCGCCATCGGCGCGCGCTTCGATGACCGCGTCACCGGCGACGTCAACAAATTCTGCCCGCACGCGCACATTATTCAAGTAGACATCGATCCGTCGTCGATCTCCAAGAACGTCCGCGTCGATATTCCGATCGTCGGCAGTGTCGACAGCGTGGTGCGCGAGATGATCAAGCAGATCAAGGCCGCCAAGAGCAAGCCCGATGAGCCCGCGCTCGCCGCCTGGTGGAAGCAGATCAAGCACTGGCGCACACAGGATTGCCTGCGCTACGACACCAAGAGCGAATTGATCAAGCCGCAGTTTGTGTTGGAACAGCTCTATAAGCTGACCAAGGGCGACGCCTTCGTCACCTCCGACGTCGGCCAGCACCAGATGTGGGCCGCGCAGTTCTATAAGTTCGACAAGCCGCGGCGCTGGATCAACTCCGGTGGTCTGGGCACCATGGGTTTCGGTCTGCCGGCGGCGATGGGCGTGCAGTTCGCGCATCCCAAGAGCACCGTCTGCTGCGTCACCGGCGAAGCCAGCATCCAGATGTGTATTCAGGAGCTGTCGACCTGCAAGCAATACAATCTGCCGATCAAGATCATCAACCTCAACAATCGCTACATGGGCATGGTGCGGCAGTGGCAGGAGTTCTTCTACGACCGGCGCTATTCCAATTCCTATATGGATGCGCTGCCGGACTTCGTAAAGCTCGCCGAGAGCTATGGCCACAAAGGCATACTCATCGACAAGCCGGGCGATGTCGAAGGCGCCCTCAAGGAAGCGCTGAAGTACAAGGGCCTGGTGTTCCTCGACTTCATCACCGATCAGACCGAGAACGTCTATCCCATGATTGCCGCCGGCAAGGGTCAGCACGAGATGCACCTCTCGCCCTGCAACGCCGGCGTCGCCCCGACCGACAGTGAACTCGCCTGATGCGTCACACCATCTCCATCCTGCTGGAAAACGAAGCCGGCGCGTTGTCGCGTGTGTCCGGGCTGTTCTCGGCGCGCGGCTACAACATTGAATCGCTGACCGTGGCACCGACCGAAGACCCGACGTTGTCGCGCATGACGCTGGTGACGCGCGGCTCCGATGACATCATCGAGCAGATCACCAAACAGCTCAACAAGTTGGTTGACGTGGTCAAGCTGGTGGACCTCACGGAAGGCGCACACATCGAACGCGAGATGCTGCTGATCAAGGTCAAGGCGCAGGGCGCGGCGCGCGAAGAGGTCAAACGCCTCGCCGACATCTTCCGCGGCCACATCATCGACGTCACCGATACCACGTACACCATCGAACTGACCGGCGCCGGCGACAAACTCGACGCCTTCATTCAGGCGATGGACGGCACCAATATTCTCGAGACCGTGCGTTCCGGCGTGTCCGGCATCGCGCGCGGCGACAAGGCGCTGAATGTATAAATGAACCACCGAATAAACTCCCTCTCCCCACCGGGGAGAGGGGACGCCCCAATCAATATTGTAGTGAACGCAGACTTCTATCTCATCAACTGAAACCCAGGAACGACCATGAAAGTTTATTACGACAAAGACGCCGACCTTTCCATCATCCGCAAGAAAAAGGTCGCCATCATCGGCTACGGCTCGCAGGGCCACGCCCACGCCAACAATCTGCAGGATTCCGGCGTGACGGTCACCGTCGGTCTGCGCAAGGGTTCGGCATCGGAAGCCAAAGCCAAGAAGGCCAAGCTCAAAGTGCTGTCGATCGAAGACGCCGTGAAGGGTGCGGATGTCGTGATGATTCTGGCGCCGGATGAACATCAGGCGCGCCTGTACCGCGACTCTATCGAACCGAACATCAAGAAGGGCGCCGCGCTGGCCTTCGCGCACGGCTTCAACATCCACTTCGGCCAGATCGAACCGCGCGCCGACCTCGACGTCATCATGATCGCGCCGAAAGGTCCCGGTCACTTGGTGCGTTCCACTTATACGCAAGGTGGTGGTGTGCCCAGCCTGATCGCCGTGCACCAGGATTCCAGCGGCAAGGCCAAGGCCATCGCGCTGTCCTATGCATCGGCCAACGGCGGCGGCCGCGCCGGCATCATCGAAACCAACTTCCGCGAAGAAACCGAGACCGATCTGTTCGGCGAACAGGCGGTGTTGTGCGGTGGCGCCACCGCGCTGGTGCAGGCCGGCTTCGAAACGCTGGTCGAAGCGGGGTACGCGCCGGAGATGGCCTACTTCGAATGCCTGCACGAACTGAAGCTGATCGTCGATCTCATGTACGAAGGCGGCATCGCCAACATGCGCTACTCGATCTCCAACACGGCCGAGTACGGTGACCTGACACGCGGCCCGCGCATCATTACCGACGAGACGCGCGCCGAAATGAAGCGCATCCTCAAGGAAATCCAGACCGGCGAATTCGCCCGCGAATTCATCCTGGAAAACCAGGGCGGTGCCGCGACGCTGAAGGCCAAACGCCGCATCGGCCGCGAGCACCAGATCGAAGTCGTCGGCGAGAAGCTGCGCAGCATGATGCCGTGGATCAAAGCCTCGCGCATCGTCGACAAGAGCCGTAATTGATCAGTGACACCTTGATTGCTGCTTCTCTTAAACAGAAAGTCCCCTCTCCCTGCGGGAGAGGGCCAGGGTGAGGGGAATATGTTTAGCGTCTTATTCCCCCTCACACCAACCCTCTCCCCGAACGCGGGGGAGAAGGGATTTTCCAAGTTTCCTTGCTATAGTCACATGCACATCGTTATCCCACCGGCAAACCGCAGGCATGACCATCAATGAGCAATGAACTGGACCAAGACGAAAGCGAGAGTGAGGCACTGCCGGACGTGCCAGTGCGCCGGCGCGGCATTTATTTGCTGCCGAACCTGTTTACCACAGCCAACCTGTTCGCGGGTTTCTACGCCATCGTCGCGTCCATGAACGGGCGCTTCGAGGCGGCCGCAGTCGCCATCTATGTCGCCATGATCATGGACATGCTCGACGGCCGCGTGGCGCGCCTGACCGCCACGCAGAGCGACTTCGGCAAGGAATACGACAGTC
>JBGPWJ010000136.1:0-7064 GCA_041492115.1 Gammaproteobacteria bacterium | reverse complement strand
CGTGACCATGGACGATGCCGCTGACAAAGGCGATATCTACGTCACCACCACCGGCAACGTGCGCGTCATCACCCATGACCACATGGCGCGCATGAAGAACAACGCCATCGTCTGCAACATCGGCCACTTCGACTCCGAAATCGATGTCGCCGGTCTGCGCCAGCACCAGTGGGAGAACATCAAGCCGCAGGTCGACCACATCATCTTCCCGGACGGCAAGCGCATCATCCTGCTCGCCGAAGGCCGCCTGGTGAACCTGGGCTGCGGCACCGGCCACCCCAGCTTCGTGATGTCCAACTCCTTCACCAACCAGGTGATGGCGCAGATCGAACTGTGGACACATCCGGAGAATTACAAGAAGGAAGTCTACGTGCTGCCAAAACACCTGGACGAAAAAGTCGCGCGCCTGCACCTGAAGCAGATCGGCGCCAACCTAACCCAACTCACCAAGGAACAGGCCGACTATATCAGCGTGCCAATGGAAGGGCCGTACAAGCCGGAACGTTATCGGTATTGATAATTTTTTGGAATTGCCAAGGACGGCAAGATTGTTCAGGAACCTCTGAATTAATTCATCACTGAAAAAGAAAGTCCCCTCTCCCTACGGGAGAGGGACAGGGTGAGGGGAATAAGTTCAGCGCCATACCCCACTGTTTTATCCTTCATTGATACTTGGCATCACTGGCGGTTAATACCAAATGCACTCACAGAAAAAACATCATCCGGTTTTCAGTTTCGAGTTCTTCCCGCCCAAAACGGACGAAGGCATGGCCAAGTTGCGCGCGACGCGCGATGAACTGGCCAAACTCAAGCCGCGCTTTTTCTCAGTGACCTTCGGTGCCGGCGGCACCACCCGAGACCGTACGCTGGAAACGGTCATCGGCATTCAGAAAGAATCGGGCATCGACGCCGCGCCGCATCTGTCCTGCATCGATTCGACGCGCGCCAGCATCCGCGAAATTCTCAAAACCTACATCGACAACGGTGTCCACCATATCGTGGCGCTGCGCGGCGACATCCCTTCCGGCATGCGCGAGATCGGCGAGCTGCGCTATGCCAATGAACTGGTGGACTTCATCCGCGCCGAGACCGGCAACCACTTTCATATCGAAGTGGCGGCCTATCCGGAGTTTCACCCGCAAGCGCCGAATGCGCCCAGGGACCTGGAGAACTTCAAACGCAAAGTGCAAGCCGGCGCCGACAGCGCCATCACGCAGTATTTCTACAGCCCGGACGCCTACTACCGCTTCGTCGATGACTGTGAACACATGGGCCTGACCATTCCCATCGTGCCCGGCATCATGCCGATCACCAATTACACACAGCTGGCGCGCTTCTCCGACGCCTGCGGCGCGGAGATCCCGCGCTGGATCCGCAAGCGGCTGGAAGCGTATGGCGATGACATGGAATCGATCCGCGCCTTCGGGCACGAGGTCGTTACCGAGATGTGCCGCAAGCTGCTTGAGGCCGGCGCGCCCGGCCTGCACTTCTACACGATGAACCAAGCCGGCCCGACCACGGCGATCTGGAACAACCTCGGCATCCGCGCCAACTGCGGTTGAATCAAATGTCAGATCACGTTGACTGCCGCGCCGAGTTCGATGCCCAACACATCCACCGCACACCCCTGATTTAAAGCGATCTCCGCCAGGCCATTGGCATTCTCATACCAGAAGGCATGACCCGGCGGCACGGCACTGAAGGTGCGTTCGCGACTCAGGCGGTGGCCGTTGATCTCCAGCTTGTTCTCCACCAGCAGATTGGCCGCGCGCAGACCGGTCATGGCATTGCCGTAGCGATCGATATAAACGATGCGCGCCAGATCCTCGGGCCAGCCGCGTCGGGTGCGCAGCTTTGGTTCCATGCGCTGTCCGGGCGGTGACTCGCCGCGCGTCAGGCGCGCCGCCACCGGCGCGAACAGATCGCGGCCATGAAAACTCGCCGACAGGTGTTCCGGCCGCCAGGTCAGATCCCACCACTGCACCTCGTGCGCGCGCATCGCCACCACATTGAACAAACCATTGTCGGGACCGACGAACCAACGGCCATCGGCCAGCACCGCCGCGGCGCGCCGCTCGCTGCCGACACCGGGATCGACCACGCACAGAAACACGGTGCCGACGGGAAACTCGGCGGTATAGGCGGCCAACAGATACGCGGCGGATTGCGCATCGAAGGTCGGCGCATTGGCGAACAGGTCGATGATCACCTCGCCCGGCGCTGCACGCGCCAGCACGGCCTTCATCTGACCGATGTAGGGACCTTCAAGACCGAAGTCGGTGAACAGGACAATCATGAGCGATGTATAACCCAAACGGCGCGGCATCGCAAAGGGATGCTGACCAAGACGGCAGGACAGATACCTGCTGAGTACGCCGGCCCAGACTGGACAGCGACTCATTTTTGGTGTTCTCATGAAGACAGTGCTCGGGCAAACTTCTTGTAATTGCGCCCTCCCCCACTCTGCTCATCAATGACAACACCTAGCGAGATTGACGCATGGAATTCAAAGATTATTACCAGATCATGGGCCTTGCGCGCGACGCGACGCAGGATGAGATCAAGCGCGTTTACCGCAAGCTGGCGCGCAAGTATCATCCGGATGTCAGCAAGGAGCCGGATGCTGAAAAAAAATTCAAGGAGCTGGGCGAAGCCTACGAGGCCCTGAAGGATCCAGAAAAGCGGGCCGCGTACGACCAGCTCGGTGCCCAATGGAAACAAGGTGAGGAATTCAAGCCTCCGCCGGACTGGAATGCCGGCTTCGAGTTTCGCGGCGGTGGTTACACCGAGGCGGACGCTTCGGCGTTCAGTGACTTTTTCGAGAGCCTGTTCGGACAGGCGGCCCACGGTGCCGAACATAGGACGCGTGCCGGGGCCGGGATGCGTGGCGAGGATCACCACGCCAAGATTGTCATCGATATTGAAGACGCCTTCCACGGCGGCCAGCGACAGATCCAACTGCGGATGCCACAACTCAGTGAGGATGGCCATGTGCGCACACGTGACCGCACGCTGAATATCAGTATTCCCAAAGGCATTTTGCCGGGGCAGCATATCCGTCTCGCCGGCCAGGGTGGGCCGGGCTTCGGTAACTCGCCGGCGGGCGATCTGTATCTGGAAGTGGAGTTCAAACCGCATCGCTGGTACCGCGCCGATGGCGCCGATCTGTATCTCGATCTGCCTGTCGCTCCCTGGGAGGCGGCATTGGGCGCAACGGTCCAGATCCCAACGCCTCAGGGCACGATCGATCTCAAGATTCCTGCGGGTTCGAAAGCGGGCAGCAAGCTACGCCTGAAGGGACGCGGGTTGCCTGGCCGGCAGCCCGGTGATCTGTACGCTGTAGTGCGGATCGCCCTACCCCCGGCAAATGACGAAGCGGCCCGGCAGGTGTACCGGGATATGCGTGACAAGCTTGCATTCAATCCACGGGAAATATTTGGAGGATAGGCCATGATGACAAATTCACACACGCCACTGAGTGGCCCTATCGTCGAGGAAGAGGCCGAGGCACTGACGCTCGGTGAACTGTGCAGACGTTGCGGCGTGCATGCTGAGTTGATCGTGACCTATGTCGAATACGGCATGCTGAATCCGAGCGGACAGGAGATGACGGTGTGGCGGTTTTCAGCGACAAGCCAGAGACGCGTGACGCGCGCGCTGCGATTGCAGCAGGATCTCGGCATCAACCCCGCCGGGGTGGCGTTGGCGCTCGATCTGTTGGATCAGATTGATGAATTGCACGCGCAACTCAATTTGCTGAGTGACAGGTGATGGCGGATGACGGGTTCGCGTTCTTGGTCAAATTCATCAGGGAGGATTTCAGTTGACTGCCAACCTCGTTGGGAAGAAATCGCACACTACGCTATCCTTTGGGTGAGCGGGCGGTCACCTTGGTGAGTTGCGCGAGTTGACGCCAGTCCCGACTTCGACACCAACCCCAGGGATTACATGGATGGACACATCGCCATGACCAATACAACTCCGCCAATTTCACCGACCCTGTCCTCGCCGGCTGACCGCCTGTTTCCGACACTGACGCCGGCGCAGATCGCGCGCACCACGGCGCACGGGCGCCGGCGTCCTATCCAACGTGGCGAGGTGCTATTCGACGCGGGGGACCCGATCGTACCGTTCTTCGTGGTTACGAGCGGCGAGGTCGAGATCGTTCGGCCCTCCGGCACCACCGAGGCGCTGGTCGCGGTGCATGCACCGGGGCAGTTCACCGGCGAGACCAACATGCTTTCAGGTCGCCGCACGCTGGTACGGGCGCGCGCCAGCGCGTCGGGCGAAGTGATCGAATTGGATCGCGAGCATCTGCTGGCGCTGGTGCAGACCGACAGCGAGTTGAGCGAAATCATCATGCGGGCCTTCATCCTGCGCCGGGTGGAGTTGATTGCGCACGGACTCGGCGATGTCGTGCTCATCGGGTCGAACCATTGCGCCGGAACGCTGCGCGTCAAGGAGTTCCTGACGCGCAACGGCCATCCGTATACGTACATCGATCTCGAACATGACGCCGACGTCCAGGAACTGCTGGACCGGTTTCGCGTCGCCGCCGGCGATGTGCCCGTGCTGATCTGTCGCGGCGACGTGGTACTGCGGAGTCCCACCAATCAGCAGATCGCCGATTGCCTCGGCTTCAACGCGGCGATCGATCAGACCCAGATACGCGACGTGGTCATCGTCGGCGCCGGACCCGCTGGGCTGGCGGCGGCCGTGTACGGCGCGTCGGAAGGACTGGATGTGCTGGTGCTGGAGGCGAATGCCCCGGGTGGCCAGGCGGGTTCGAGTTCGAAGATCGAGAACTATCTCGGCTTTCCAACCGGCATCTCGGGTCAGGAGTTGACGGGGCGCGCGTACGCGCAGGCGCAAAAATTCGGGGCCCAACTGCTGATCGTGCAAGCCGCCACGCAGTTGACGTGCGACCGCAAACCCTCCGCCATCGAGATCGGCAACGGCCCGCGTGTGCCGACGCGCGCCGTCATCATCGCGGCGGGTGCCGAGTATCGTAAACCGTCGCTCGAGAACCTGTCGCAGTTTGAAGGTGCCGGCGTGTACTACGGCGCGACATTCATGGAAGCGCAGTTGTGCGTTGGCGAAGAAGTGATTGTGGTAGGCGGTGGCAATTCCGCCGGTCAAGCCGCCGTCTTTCTCGCGCAGACGGCCAAGCGCGTGCACATGCTGATCCGCTCGAGCGGGCTGGCCGAGAGCATGTCGCGCTACCTGATTCGGCGCATCGAAGAAAATCCCGTGATCGTCTTACAAACACAGACGGAAATCACAGCTCTCGAAGGCAGCAATCATCTGGATCGCGTGCGCTGGCGTGATCGTCAGACAGAAAACATCGAGACACACGACATCAGGCACGTCTTCTTTATGACGGGTGCCGTTCCCAGCACGCGCTGGCTCGATAGCTGTGTGGTACTCGACACGAAAGGATTCATCAAGACCGGCCCCGATCTGTCCCAGGACGAACTGAGCGCCGCGCATTGGCCGCTGGGCCGGGCTCCTCATCTCCTCGAAACGAGTCTTCCCGGCGTGTTCGCGGTTGGCGACGTCCGGGCAAGCAGCATCAAGCGTGTGGCGTCCGCCGTCGGGGAAGGATCGATCGCCATCGCCTTCGTGCATCAGGTACTCCACGAATAAAGGAAAGACCATGACATCCAAAGCATCCTGCTCGCATCTCAGCGCCATTACGACCGTCACACACGCGAAACGCCGAGAGTGTGCTGAATGCGTGAAGACCGGCGACCAATGGGTTCATCTGCGAACCTGTCAGGAATGCGGCGCGACACTGTGCTGCGACAGTTCGCCAAACCGCCACGCCACCCGGCACGCACAAGCCACCGGGCATCCCGTGATTGCCTCGGCGGAACCCGGAGAACGATGGTTGTACTGCTATCCGGATAATGCCTTCGCGGAATATTGATGTCCACGCGACAGCTACGGAATCAAGGCACACACAACTCCGCAAGATATGCGCGACGCGCACGCCCACAAGTTGAAGCCGCCCATGAACGCACAGCACGATCATGTGCTGGGCAATGACCGCGCACAGATCACGCTGCTGGAATACGGCAGCTACACCTGTCCATTCTGTCATGCGGCGCATGAGGTTATCGCCGATCTGCGCGATCGCTTCGGCGACCGCCTACGCTACGTATTTCGTCACAGACCCACCACTGACGATGCGGATGCACTGCGCGCCGCAAGACTAGCCGAGTATGCGCACGCGACTACCGGCGAGTTCTGGGAGACGCACGATGCTCTGATGAAGCGCGGGCCCAGCTTCAAGCCGCAGGATTTCGAAGAGGTAGCGCAGGCACTTGGGCTGCCGGCACCTGACACTACGCGACAAGCCGCGTTGGACGAAGCAGAGTTGCGCGTACAGCAGGACATCGACAGCGCGCTCGCCAGCGGTGCGCTGTTCACACCGACTTTCTTCATCAATAACCGACGCTACGAAGGTCCTTGGGACGAGAACAGTCTAAGTGAAGCGTTGCTCGGCTCGCTCGGTCAACGTGTGCAATCCGCCGCGTTGGACTTTGCGCGTTGGGCGCCGTCCACCGGCGTGTTGCTGTTGATCATGTCGATCGCGGCCGTCATCGTCGCCAACGCGCCGTTCGGTCCGGCATTCGATGCCTGGTGGAACACGCCGGTCGGCTTGCGCTTGGGCGATGCGGCATTCAACTTGCCACTGCGGGAATGGATCAACGAAGGTCTGCTGACGATCTTCTTCCTGGTCGTCGGCCTGGAGATCAAGCGCGAATTCACCGTGGGGCGACTTGCCACGCGCCGCAGCGCCGCCTTGCCCGTGGTAGCTTCGATCGGCGGCATGCTGGTGCCCGCACTCATCTATCTGCTCGCGGTGTCGTCCGGACCATTGAGCATGGGATGGGCCATTCCGACGACCACCGATACCGCCTTCGCCGTCGCCTTGATCGCGTTGCTCGGGCGGCGCGTGCCGGTCGAGCTGCGCGTGTTCCTGACGGCGGCCGTGATCGTCGATGACTTGGTGGCCATCGCCATCGTCGCCGTGTTTTATTCAGGCGCTGTGCATCTGT
>JBGPWJ010000135.1:0-7066 GCA_041492115.1 Gammaproteobacteria bacterium | reverse complement strand
GCGCCAGGATCAGTGTGAACACATGTTGCACCACCGCCGGCGTGGCGTAACCGCGCACATTGCAGACCGTGATGCCATGGCGTTGCGCGGCGTCCAGATCGACATTGTTGGTGCCGGTGGCCGCCACACATACCAGCCGCAATTGCGGCGCGGCCGCAAACGCCGCCGCATCGAGCCGCACCTTGTTGCTGACCGCGACCGTGGCCTCCGCGAGGCGTTCGGCGAGCTGCTCCGGCCGCGTGTAGTTGTGCAGCCGCCAGTCCGGCAGGACACCGAGCAGGGCCGCCAGATCCAGATCGCTGCGATCGACGGTGTCGCGATCGAGGAATACACCGAGCATGGTTGGTCTCCTTATTTTATAGAGAAAAGCGCTGATTAATTCGTCACTCAATTAGTGAGTCCCCTCTCCCCCTGGGAGAGGGACAGGGTGAGGGGAATAAAATACAGCGCCTTACCCCGCCCTCACACCAAGCTCTCCTCCGTTTGCGTGGGAATAGTGAATTAAGCAGAGCTTCCTTTGTTTGATCGCCCTCACCCCAACCCTCTCCCGGAGGGAGAGGGAGTTGTGCGGCAGTCCGCAATGAACACCCCTTGTCCAGACCCGCCCCGCTCCGGGTATACTGGCCATCATCGAGAACCATTCCACCACACAACCGATTCTACCCGATGCTGACTCATATCCGCCTGCGTGATTTCGCCATCGTCGATGAACTCGAACTGGAGTTCAGTGGCGGCATGACCGCGCTGACCGGCGAGACCGGTGCGGGCAAGTCGATCCTAGTCGATGCGCTGGGTCTGGCGCTCGGCGATCGCGGTGACAGCGGCGTGGTGCGGCATGGCGCGGAGCGCGCCGAGATCGAAGCCGGTTTCGATAGCAGCGCCCTGCCGGCTGTCGCCGACTGGCTGCGCGAACAGGATCTCGATGCCGACGGCGACTGCCTGCTGCGGCGCGTGATCGGCAAGGACGGACGCTCGCGCGCCTACATCAACGGCCGCAGCGTCACTCTGCAAGCGTTGCAGGAACTCGGCGCGCAACTCATCGACATCCACGGCCAGCATGAACACCAGTCACTGCTGCGCCGCGACATGCAACGCGCGCTGCTCGACGATTACGCCGCTCATGGATCACAACTCGACACGCTCGCGACGCTGTACCGGGAATGGAAGCGCGCCAGCGATGAAGTGGCGCAGCTGCGGCAGGCCATCGAGGAGCGCACGGCGCGCGGCGAACTGCTGCGTTACCAAGTGCAGGAACTGCAATCCTTGGCGCTGCATGACGATGAGATCGAGACGCTCAATCAGGAACATGCCCGGCTGGCCAATGTCGGTCGTCTGCTGGAAACCAGCCAGCGCGCCTTGAGCCAGATTTACGATGGCGAAGACGGCACGGCACAGCAGTTGCTCAGTCAGGCCCTGCACGAGATCGATGCCTTGTGCGAACTCGATCCGTCACTGGGCGAGACGCGTGAACTGCTCAATGGCGCGCTGATCCAACTGCAAGAGGGCGCCGATGCGCTGCGCCGTTACACCGATCGGCTGGAACTCGATCCCGAGCGCTTGAACCAGGTCGAGCAGCGCCTCGGCAGTATCCACGACCTGGCGCGCAAACACCGCATCGTTCCCAAGGAGCTGCCGGCACAACTCACGCAGCTGGAACAGGAACTCGATGGACTGGAGAATGCCGATGCGCGCCTCGATACGCTGCAAGCGCGCATTGACGAGCTGACCGGCGAGTTCAGTCAGAAAGCTAGGCTGTTGAGCAGCGCGCGGCGTGGCGCAGCCAAGACGCTGAGCACGCGGGTCAGCGCCGTCATGGCGCAACTCGGCATGCCGGGCGGGCGCATCGAAATCCAGGTCGAGGGCATGACGCCCGCGCGCTTCACACCGACCGGCATCGACACGATTGAATTTCAGGTCAGCGCCAACCCAGGGCAACCGCTGCGTCCGCTCAGCAAGGTCGCTTCGGGCGGCGAACTGTCACGCATCAGCCTCGCCATTCAAGTGATTACCGCCAACAGCGGTCGCATCCCGACGCTGATCTTCGATGAAGTAGACACCGGCATCGGCGGCGGCGTCGCCGAGGTGGTCGGGCGCCAACTGCGCACCCTGGGTGAGGCGCGTCAGGTATTGTGCGTCACCCACCTGCCGCAGGTTGCCGCGCAGGCCCATCATCATCTGCAAGTCAGCAAGCTGTCCGGCAAGGATCACACCCGCACCAGCATCCGCGTGCTCAATGTCGAACAGCGCACCGACGAGTTGGCGCGCATGCTGGGCGGGGTGGAGATCACGACGCAGACACTGGCGCATGCCGAAGAGATGCTGACGCGTGCGCAAAAGGAACCGGGCAGCGCCGCAAAGGTTAAGCCGCGCGGTGCGAAAAAAACATAGGGAACTCTGCAAAACCCCCTCTCCCCCACAAGCGGGGGAGAGGGGGGAAATATGGCACTGAATTGATTTCCCTCACCCTGTCCCTCTCCCAGAGGGAGAGGGACCTTTCTCCTTTAGCACTTCTTACCCTGACACAACCCGCACAGATTCCATACAGGACAGACTACGGACTGTGGTCGTTGATGTCGTACTCTCCCGAAGGGTGAGGGGACTTTCTCTTTTAGCGCTTCTTCCCCTGACAGCCGGCGCAGATACCGTACAGATACAGACTATGGTCGGTGATGTCGTAGCCGAGCTTGTCGGCGATGGCACGCTGGCGGCCTTCGATGACCTCGTCGATGAACTCGTCGACCTTGCCGCATTTGACGCAGACGATATGATCGTGGTGTTCGCCCTGGTTGATCTCGAACACCGAATGACCGCCCTCGAAATGGTGGCGCACCACCAAGCCGGCAGCCTCGAACTGGGTCAGCACCCGGTACACCGTGGCCAGACCGATATCGTCGCCGGATTCGAGCAGGCGCTTGTAGACATCCTCCGCGGACATATGCCGGGTGGTGGTGTGTTCCAGCATCTCCAGGATCTTGGTGCGCGGCAAGGTCACCTTCAGACCGGCCTTTTTCAGCTCCTGGGACTCCGGCGTGGTCACGCCGGTCGTGTCATTCCGTCCTGACATCAGTTATCATTCGCCTCACTGTTCATGCCATGTACCCCACTTTTATGATGCGAAAGCTTCTCATTACTACGGTCTGCTGTGCAAGCCTTATCAGTGCCGGATGTTCCTCAATGCATATCCCCGGGGTTTATAAAATCGATGTCCCGCAAGGCAATATCGTCACGCAGGCGATGGTGGATCAGCTGCACACCGGAATGAGCAAGCGCCAAGTCAGTTACGCCATGGGCACACCGCTGGTTGTGGATGTGTTTCACCCGGAGCGCTGGGACTACATCTACAGTTTTCAGAAGGGTGGGCACAAACCCGAGCAGCATCACGTTACGCTGTATTTTGCAAATGACCAGCTGACGCGCATCGAGGGCGATTATCAGCCGCACCCCGGTTCTGTGAGTACGGCGCCGGCCAAGGAAACCACGGTCACAGTGACCCCGCCGCCGCCCCGGCAGGGCTTCTTCTCGCGGCTCTTCGGTTCGAAGAAGAAGAATACCACCGCCACCGGCAACTAAAGCTCGCCGCCACCCTTCTTCATCTTCTTGCCCTCTGCCGCACGCTGTTTGCGGATCTCCTTCGGGTCGGCGAGCAGCGGCCGGTAAATTTCCACACGATCACCTTCACGCAACACGGCATCGAGCCGGCCAAGCTTGCCGAACACGCCCACCTTGTTGACCGCGAGATCGATCTCGGGAAAACGCGTCAGCACACCGGAACGCACTATCGCCTGTTCACAGGTGGCACCGGCTTCGATCTCCAGCGGGATGATCACCTGCTCATCAGGCAGCGCGTAGGCCACCTCGACAGCGATGCTGTCAGCGCTTGCCATAGACATCCACCGCGCGCTTGTGAAACGCATCAACCAGGGAATTGGCGATCGGGTGAAACACCGGGCCCAGCACAATATCGAGCAGCGGCGCGAATTCAAAGTCCATGTCCAACGACACCTTGCTGGCCTGTTCGGCGAGGTCATCGAAACGCCAGTAGCCGTTGAGGCGTCGGAACGGCCCATCCACCAAACGGATCTCGATCATCTTGTTCGCCTGCAGACGATTGAGTGTGGTGAAAGATTTCTGGATACCGCCGCGCGCCAGTTCCAGCGTGGCGCGCACCTCATCCGGCTGCCGCGACAACACGCGCGCGTTGCGGCACCACGGCAGGAACTGCGGGTAAGACTCGACGTCGTTGACGAGGGCGTACATCTCGGCGGCGGAATAGCGCACCAGGGCAGTTTTATTGATGGTAGTCACAACGCACTCTGCGAACGGTGAGTAGCTTATTGTAACAGCTTAGAGAAACTCTGACTGATTCAGGGCTTCCTTAGATGCACGCGATACCACCCGGGAAACAGCGCGGCGCGACCCAGTACCGCCGCACGGCGGCCACGGGCTGGCTCAACCCGTCTCGTTGGCCGGGCCAAGGTCGTAGGGGCGGGTTTCAAACCCGCCTCTACCGGACGCTTCAAGACAGCAGCGCCTGATATACTGTGCGCATGGCGCAAAAGAAACCCAAAGGCGAGTCCGGCAGCAGCACCATCGCGCTCAACAAAGCCGCACGTCACGAGTATTTCATCGAGGATCGTTTCGAGGCGGGCTTGGCACTGCAAGGCTGGGAAGTGAAGAGCCTGCGCGCGGGCCGTGTCCAGCTCAAAGAAAGCTATGTGATCATCAAAGACGGCGAGGCCTGGCTGTTCGGCGCGCATGTCGCGGCACTCAATACTGCTTCGACGCATATCAACCCCGACCCGCTGCGCACCCGCAAGCTGCTGCTGCACCGCGCGGAACTCAACAAGCTGATCGGCGCCGTCGAACGCAAGGGTTATACCCTGGTGCCGCTGGCCATGTACTGGAAGCACAGCCGCGCCAAGCTGGAAATCGGCCTCGCCAAGGGCAAGCAGGAACATGACAAGCGCGCCACGGAAAAAGACCGCGACTGGCAGCGCGACAAGCAACGGCTGCTGCGCTCACGCTGAGTCGCCCCGCCCGGGCACGTTGGGAAAAATCCCGATCCTTGACCCGATCTGTCACCTGTTTGTAATATTATAGTTCTAGAATCTTCGAAATGTTAACCCGCGCTGTTTCGAGATCCCGACAATGACCGCCAAACCACGTCTGCTGTTTCTCTGCACAGGCAATTCCTGCCGCTCACAAATGGCCGAAGGCTGGGCACGTCAACTGGGCGGCGACCGCATCGAAGTCCAGTCCGCCGGCATTGAGGCGCACGGTAAAAACCCGCGCGCCATCGCCGTCATGGCCGAGGCCGGCGTGGACATCAGCGCCCAAGAGTCCACGCGCCTTACCAGGCAGATGCTGGATGGGTTGAGCCTGGTCGTCACCGTGTGCGGCCACGCCGACGAACACTGCCCGGTCTTGCCTCCGGGAATCCGCAAAGAACATTGGCCGCTCTCCGATCCGGCCAAAGCCGGCGGTAGCGAGGCAGAGATAATGGCAGTATTCCGCGCCACGCGTGATGAAGTTCGCCAGCGCGTCGCGGAACTGCTGACACGCCTCATTGTGCCGGTGTGAAGGCGATGTGCGAAAGAGCACTCGTAGGGGCGGGTCTCAGACCCGCCCTGCATGAGCTTGATATAGCTCCAAGACCCGGGCGGGTCTGAGACCCGCCCCTACGTTTGGCGTTTACTTCAGGAGAGAAACCATGACCGCACAATGTGAATCGACCGCGCGCCGCAGCAGCGATGCGGCAATGGGTTTCTTCGAGCGTTATCTCACCGTCTGGGTATTGCTCTGCATCGTCGCCGGCATCGCGCTGGGACATTTCTTCACGGCGCCGCTCCAGGTACTGGGACGTTTGGAAATCGCGCGCATCAACCTGCCGGTCGCGTTGCTGATCTGGCTGATGATCGTGCCCATGCTGCTCAAGATCGATCCGGCGGCACTGCACGAAGTGCGCCGTCACTGGCGCGGCGTGGCGGTCACCGTGTTTGTGAACTGGGGCGTCAAACCGTTTTCGATGGCGTTGTTGGCATGGCTGTTCATTGGCACGCTGTTCCGCGGCCTGCTGCCCGCGGCACAGATCGACTCCTATATCGCCGGACTGATTCTGCTCGCCGCTGCACCCTGCACGGCCATGGTATTCGTGTGGAGCAATCTGTCGCGCGGCGAGCCGCACTTCACACTCGCGCAGGTCGCACTCAATGACTCCATCATGATCTTCGCGTTTGCCCCGATAGTCGGCCTGCTCTTGGGTCTGTCGTCGATAACGGTGCCATGGGATACGCTGCTGCTGTCCGTTGTGCTGTATATCGTGCTGCCGCTGCTGCTGGCCCAGACGTGGCGCCATGTGCTGCTGGCACGCCCACAGGGTGGCGAACGCCTGGCCCGTGTCATCCAATTCCTGCAACCGCTGTCACTCATCGCATTGCTCGCCACGCTGATACTGCTGTTCGGTTTTCAGGGCCAGCAGATCATCGCCCAGCCGCTGGTGATCGCGCTGCTCGCCGTACCAATACTGCTGCAGGTATTTATCAACTCCGGGCTGGCCTATCTGCTGAATCGCGCGCTGGCATCGCCGCACTGCGTGGCGGGACCTTCGGCGCTGATCGGCGCGAGCAACTTCTTTGAGCTGGCCGTCGCCACCGCCATTGCGCTGTTCGGCTTTGAATCCGGTGCGGCACTCGCCACCGTGGTGGGCGTGCTCATCGAAGTGCCGGTGATGCTCATCGTGGTGCGCATTGTCAACCGCACGCGGCCCTGGTACGAACGGCGGTCCGGTGTGCCGAGTTATGCCGAGTGCTGCCCTGATACTGCCATCTGAATAAATCACCACAAAGATAAAATATGAGTCCCCTCTCCTTTGGGAGAGGGACAGGGTGAGGGGAATCAATCCTACGCCGCACACCCCTCACCCCAGCTCTCTCCCGGAGGGAGAGGGAGTTATTCTATGGTTCCTCAAGAAAGTGCCACTCAACTCAGCGGCATACCCAGCATGCACAAATACCTGCATTTGTTGCGGAACCTCCTTTCCAGTACACTGTCTATGAACAAGACATCT
>JBGPWJ010000048.1:0-12890 GCA_041492115.1 Gammaproteobacteria bacterium | reverse complement strand
GACCAGCGCCGCGCCGAGCAAAATCAACGTCGCCAAGTAGATCTCTCTGTAACGGGGATATATGTAGCAGAACACCACCGCCAGCGCGGTGAACACCGTCATATGGCCGGAGGGGAAGCCATAGCCCCCGTGCAGGATCTGGAACCAATGAAAGCCGGCTAGTTCGTGGTTATCCAGCCAGATCTTTGGATTGACGCGTCCGAATGCGGATTGCAGCAATGCCTTGGCCACATAGGCCAGCGGAACGCTGACACCGCAGAGCTGTGCAAACCGGGTTTGTCGATTGTGGAGGCCCTTCGACGACAGGAAATAATATCTCGACCAGGAGAGGACGGTGATAGCGAGCACGAGCAGCAGCAGCAGATCAGGAATGTCCGATGTGACTTTCTTCAGTACGTCATGCTGCTGGATCAATTCCTGAATGAGAATTGCAAGGCGCTGATCGAGCAGCAGGTAACTCAAAAGAGTCAACGGGACGGCAATGACAAAACCGATGATGATGTGTCGAAACTTCATTGGTCGTTACAGATCGGTTATTGGTTGTGTCGGGTTTAATGGAAGCGCGGTCAGAAAGTTGTTACCGCAAGCAAATGTCAGAGTGTTTCCCGGTTCCGGTCAGATACTCGAAAGAATGCGGCTCGCTTGACGACGTCGGCCTGCCGGCGTAGTTTGGCCGGTAGCTGTACATTGATTCCGTTGCATGACAAATTCTACAACGCCTGAATTCATAACTCGAGAAGGATAGCACCATGACCAAATTCAAATTGGCACTGCTGCTGGGAACCCTGCTGCTCGCCGAGCCGTTTCTCGCCCTCGCCGGGGATGACGGCGTACCGATGGACTGTGACCCCGCCACCAATTGTGGTGCGGTGCCGGTCACGCCACCGGGTGGCGAGGATATGCCAGGCGCTGGGGAAGCTCAGCCGCAGGGTACCGCTCCCGGCCAGCCGATAGAAGCGCCGGATGCTCCCAATCCTGATCCGGTCGCGCCCAACGAACCACCGGCGCCGGATACCTCGTACGGACAATAAAAAACGGCCCGCGGATGCGGGCCGTTTCTTGCGGCCGCTTTACTGGCCTGTGCTGTCGGTGCTAGTGCCGTTCTCGACGGCATCACGCTGGGCATCGCCGCTCCAGCGTTCTTTCATGTCCTGGGTCTGATCCTGGATGCTTTGTGTCGCGTTGCTGTCTTCCGTGGTGGCGGCACCGGTGTTCTGGTCGGACCCTATAGTGACGCTGTCTCCATTCGAGGTGTTGTAGCCGGCATCGTCATCGGCGAACACAGTGGCCGTGGCGCTGACGGCCAGCATCAGAATTGCAGCGATCAGCAAGTTTGTTGGCTTCATGATTTACTCCCTCGCCAGTGGTCTAGTGTGGTTGGCTTTGCTCTGGTTTAAATTATACGCCGGCTTTTGAAGCAAGGGCAGTGAGAATAAGGGCGCCCGCTGGATCGCCTGTAGAATGAGTGGCCGCGAGAACGCTGAGAATTTTTTATGCTCCAGGATCTCTCTCTTCAGAACCGATAGTTCAACTGCGCACTGAGGATGTCGATGCTTATCTGGTAAGTGCCCTGAAGATTGTGTTGGATAGCGGCTTCGGTGGTGTTGTCGATGGCGGTGTCATTGACGAACAGGTGCGCATAACCCACGTCGTAGCTGAGATTGTCATTGCTCGCATAGCTCATGCCCAGCGCCAGCCAGGTACGGTCGTTGTCGGGGATGCGCGCCGTGCGGTGCCGGGCATCCGGCACAGGGGACTGATCATAGGCCAGGCCGGTGCGCAGTTTGATGCGATCATCGAGCTTATAAGACAGTCCGACGGCGTAGCGCAGAGTGTTGTCCCAATTTTCAGTGGTCATTGTGTCGGGCTGCGCGGGATTGCCATAGGTGACGCGCAGTTCCTGGAGCGCGCTCCACTGCGTCCAGGTGATGTCGGCGAGCAATTCAAGTCGGGGATTAACCTGCTCTGCGATGCTCAGCGCGGCACTCGCCGGAAGCTCGATGTCGGCGGCGTCCGTGGTGTTGGTGAACAGGGGGCTCGCCCCGAGCAAGAGGTTGAAGGCGGCAGAGCGGGTAAAAGTGGCATCGCCCTTCAAGCTCTGTTTTATCTTCGAACGAAACGCAAAGCCTATGCGCGCGTCATCAGCCGGCTTGAACAAGAGCCCAAAGTTGTAACCATAGCTCCAGTCGTCGCCCTTGATCGTGGCATAGCTGTCCACCGCCTGATTGCCGGGTGACGCAAGACCCAGTGCACCGCAGGTTGCCAACGGCGCCAAGCCAAGGCAGATCGAGGAAGAATCCACCGCCGAACTCAACTCGGCCTTGATATATTGTGCGTTCAAACCCGCACCCAGCGACAACTGATTGCTCACCTTGTAGGCCAGTGCCGGATTGATATCGATGGTTTGCACTTTTGATTTGATAGCGTGATAACGACCGATCCAGGTCTTGTCGTATTCGGTCGACAGCCCGAAGGGGGCATTGATGCCAAGGCCGAATTTGAGCTGCGGATTCAGATCGCACGCGTAGTAGAAATTGGGAACAAGGCCATTCACGCCCGCGTCGTCGACTGTGCCTGTAACAGGAATGTTTCCGAGTGTCACCACTGTCGCGCCCGCGTTGGTCAGCTTAGCACTGGGCATGATGTAATGCCCAGCCAGAGAAATTTGGGTGCCTGACAGTTCTGTCATGGCTGCGGGATTGAAGAACTGGACGCTGGCATCATCGGTGGCCGCCGCGCCGGCGGCGAAGGCATTGCCGAGTCCGCTGGCACTCTGTTCGATCAGGGCGAATCCCGAGGCGGAGGCGCCGCCTGAGAAGCCGCTCAGGCAAAGGGCCAACGACAGCAGCGCATTCGTACGATGAAAGAATTTGCAGATCATTTCGTACTTCTCCTTCTCACGGTGAGAAGAGCCACACAGGTTTGACCGCTATCATTAACAAGAATAGTACGCTTATGAACGATTGATGCAGAAAGTCGATGGTTGGCACCTGTAGGGCGCGTGGTACGTGCCCTACTTGGTACAATAAAAAAGCCGGGCAATGCCCGGCTTTTTCACTACAACGTTGTGACAGCGCTTAACTGGCAGCCGGCTCGTTGACCACTTCAGGACGATCAACCAATTCAACATACGCCATCGGCGCATTGTCGCCGGCGCGGTTGCCGCACTTGAGGATACGCAGGTAGCCACCGGGGCGTGCCTTGTAACGCGGGCCGAGTTCGTTGAACAGCTTGGTGACCACTTCACGGTCGCGCAGGCGATCAAAGGCCAGACGGCGCTTGGACACGTTGTCGATCTTGGCGAGCGTGATCAGCGGCTCGGCAACGACACGCAGTTCCTTGGCCTTGGCGACGGTGGTCTTGATCATTTCGTGACGCAGCAGCGCCGTCGCGAGGCTGCGCAGAGTGGCCTTGCGGTGACTGCTGTCGCGGCTCAGTTGCCGTCCGGAGTTACGATGACGCATAGTTGATACTCGTTATATGTTCAGTTGCGATGGCCGGTGTTGCCGGTGAGCGATGGACTTGCTGTGCAAGCCCCGCTCCCTGCGCGCCGTCCTGTGTTCGATCAGGCCGACTGCTTGTCCTTGTCGAGATCCTTCAGGCCCGGTGGCGGCCAGTTTTCCAGCTTCATGCCCATCGACAGGCCGTGCATGGCGAGCACGTCCTTGATCTCGGTGAGCGATTTCTTGCCGAGGTTCGGGGTCTTGAGCAGTTCCACTTCGGTGCGTTGGATCAGATCACCGATGAAATAGATGCTTTCCGCCTTCAGGCAGTTGGCCGAGCGCACGGTCAGCTCCAGGTCGTCCACCGGACGCAACAGGATCGGATCGATTTCGATCTGCTTGGTCTTGGGCTGGGCGAACTCTTTGCCTTGCAGGTCGACGAAGATCGACAGCTGCTCTTGAAGGATATTGGCCGCGCGACGGATCGCTTCTTCAGGATCGATGGTACCGTTGGTCTCGATGTCGATGACCAGCTTGTCGAGGTTGGTGCGCTGTTCAACGCGCGCGCTCTCGACGGTGTAGGTGACACGACGCACCGGGCTGAACGAGGCGTCCAGCAACAGGTGACCGATGGGGCGGTCCTCGCCTTCCGGCAGGATGCGCTGCGTGGCGGGAATATAGCCACGGCCCTTTTCGATCTTCAGGGTCATGTTGAGATCGCCGGCCTTGGTCAGGTTGGCAAGGACGAGATCAGGGTTGATGATTTCCACATCGTGGTCGAGTGTGATGTCGCCGGCCGTGACCGGGCCCAGGCCCTTCTTTTTCAGGGTCAGGGTGACTTCATTACGGCCGTGCATGCGGATCGCCAGACCTTTCAGGTTGAGCAGGATGTCGATGACATCCTCCTGCACGCCTTCCACGGTGGTGTACTCGTGCAGCACGCCCTGGATCTGCGCCTGGACCACGGCGGCGCCGGGCATGGACGACAACAGGATGCGACGCAGCGCATTGCCCAGGGTGTGGCCGAAGCCGCGTTCCAGGGGCTCCAAGGTTACCTTCGCACGGTTCAGGCTCAACACCTGGACGTCGACCTTGCTCGGTTTCAGAAATTCACTGACATGATCCTGCATGGCGGATCCTCTATTAAGTACGCTTGCTTACTTGGAGTACAGTTCGACCACGAGATGCTCGTTGATCTCCGGCGACAACTCGCTGCGTTCCGGACGCGCCTTGAACACACCGGTCATCTTGGTTGAATCAACTTGAATCCAATCGACGAAGCCGCGCTGCTGCGCGAGTTCCAGTGCGGACTGGATGCGCAACTGCTTGCGGGCTTTCTCGTCAACCGAAATCACATCTTCGGGCTGTACCTGATACGCGGGGATGTTGACGCGCTTGCCGTTCACGGTGATGGCCTTGTGGCGCACCAACTGGCGCGATTCGCTGCGCGAGGCGGCGAAGCCCATACGGTACACGACGTTGTCGAGGCGTCCTTCCAGGAACTGCAGCAAGCGCTCGCCGGTCGCGCCCTTGCCACTGGCGGCCTGCGCGTAGTAGCTGCGGAACTGGCTTTCCAGCACACCGTAGGTACGGCGCAGCTTCTGCTTCTCACGCAACTGCGTGGCGTAATCGGACAGGCGCGTACGCCGCTGGCCATGCTGGCCGGGCGGGAACGGACGGGTCTCGATCGGGCACTTGCTGGTGTAGCATTTCTCGCCTTTCAGGAACAGCTTGGTTCCTTCACGACGGCATTGACGACACTTTGAACCTATATATCTAGCCACAACTTGAAGCCTCCCGGCTTAGACGCGACGCCGCTTGGGCGGGCGGCATCCGTTATGCGGAATGGGGGTAACATCAGTGATGTTGGTGATTTTGAAACCGGCCGAGTTCAGGGCGCGCACCGCGGATTCGCGGCCGGGTCCCGGACCATTGACCAGCACTTCAACGTTCTTCATGCCGAAGTCACGCACCACGGCAGCGGCCTTCTCGGCAGCAACCTGGGCCGCGAACGGCGTGCTCTTGCGCGAGCCGCGGAAACCGGAGGCGCCGGCAGTCGCCCAGGACAATGTGTTGCCCTGACGATCGGTAATCGTGATGATGGTGTTGTTGAACGAAGCGTGAATGTGCGCCACGCCATCAACAACGTTCTTCTTGACCTTTTTACGGGTCCGGGTGCTCGCTGGTTTGGCCATACCTTACTCTATATCCTGATAAGACTGCTGATGCGAAAGTGTCGCCGCGGCGACCTGTTACTTCCTGACCTGCTTACGTGGGCCCTTGCGGGTGCGGGCATTGGTACGGGTGCGCTGACCGCGCAGTGGCAGACCGCGGCGATGGCGCATGCCGCGATAAGTGCCGAGGTCCATGAGACGCTTGATGTTCATGGACACTTCGCGACGCAGATCGCCTTCGACCGTGAACTTCGCGACCTGGACACGCAGCGCTTCGACTTCGGCCTCGGTAAGATCTTTCACCTTGGCGTCCGGCTTGACCTTGGCGGCTTCGCAAAGCTGCTTGGCGCGCGTGCGACCGATGCCGAAGATCGACGTCAAGGCGATCACCGCATGTTTCTGAACCGGGATGTTAATACCTGCAATACGGGCCATGTAGCCTGACTCCAACCAGCGCCCCCGGGTCTTGGCCGGGGAAAGCGCGGAAATTTATCTCACGTTAGCCTAAAAATCAAATCACACAGACTGCCATCAACCCTGACGCTGCTTATGCCGGGCTTCCGAACAGATGATGCGCACCACACCCTTGCGACGCACCACCTTGCAGTTGCGGCAGATTTTCTTCACTGATGCACGCACTTTCATTGCTATCACTCCGCACAGGGCGTTGACCGCCCTGACAAAAAAACCATCAAATACAAAATTCTAACGGCGAGTCCTGGCGCCTGCGATCAACGCAGCAGCGGGGAACGTCCCTTCAGGTTGGCCTTCTTCAACAGACTGTCGTACTGGTGGGACATCATGTGCGCCTGGACCTGCGCCATGAAATCCATGACCACCACCACGATAATCAGCAGGGAGGTACCGCCAAAATAAAACGGTACGTTCCAGTAAACGATCAAAAACTCCGGCAGCAGACACACCAGTGTCACGTAAATCGCGCCGGCCAGGGTTAGGCGGGTCAGCACCTTGTCGATATACGCCGCGGTCTGCTCGCCGGGACGGATACCCGGGATGATCGCGCCGGACTTCTTCAGGTTATCCGCGGTTTCCTTGGAGTTGAACACCAGGGCCGTGTAGAAGAAGCAGAAAAACACAATCGCCAAAGCATATAGTAACACGTACAAGGGCTGCCCCGGCGACAACTTGGCCGCGAAATCCTTCAGCCAGGTCATGCCTTCGGTGCTGCCGAACCAGTTGCCGAGCGTCGCAGGGAACAAAATGATGCTCGACGCGAAGATCGGTGGGATCACGCCCGACATATTCAATTTCAGCGGCAGATGGCTGGTCTGTGCCGCGTACATTTTGCGCCCCTGCTGGCGCTTGGCGTAATTGACCGTGATGCGACGTTGCCCGCGCTCCACGAACACTACAAAAGCCGTCACGCCGATCGCCACCGCGAACAGCGCGATGACAGTCAGGGCATGCATTTCACCGGTCCGTACCAGTTCCAGCGTGGTGCCGACCGCAGTCGGCAGACCGGCGACGATGCCAGCAAAGATGATCATCGAGATGCCGTTGCCCAGGCCGCGCTCGGTCACCTGCTCACCGAGCCACATGGTGAACATGGTCCCGGTCACCAGGGTGACCGCCGCGGTGAAAATAAAGCCCACACCCGGGTTGATCACCACACTCGACCCGGCCACCGTCTGACTTTGCAAGGCCGACGCCACGCCAATGGCCTGGAAGGCCGCCAAGAACACCGTGGCGTAACGTGTGTACTGCGTAATCTTGCGGCGGCCGGACTCGCCTTCCTTTTTCAACTGCTCGAGTGTCGGTACGACAGTCGTCAACAGCTGGATGATGATCGATGCCGATATGTACGGCATAATGCCCAGCGCGAGCAGACTCAAACGCTTCAGCGCGCCACCCGAAAACATGTTGAACATGTCCAGGATGGTGCCCTTCTGCTGCTCGAACATCGCGGCCAGGGCGTGCGGGTCGATGCCCGGCACCGGCACATACGAGCCGATACGGAACACCATCAGCGCCCCGAGCAGAAACAGCAGGCGCGAACGCAGCTCCGTCAGTTTGCCGATGCCGCCCAGTGTGCCGAGCGTGTTTGTCGCCGGGCCCGCCACTTATTCCTCGATCTTGCCGCCGGCAGCTTCAATCGCCGCACGCGCACCCTTGGTCACGGCCAAGCCGCGCACGGTCACGGCCTTGTCGATCTTGCCCGACAGGATCACCTTGACCTTCTTGATTTCTTCGCCCACCAGACCGGCCGCCTTCAGCGCCAGCAGATCGACCACGGCATCCGTGACCTTGGCCAGCTCGTGCAGGCGCAGCTCGGCGTTGTCGCCGGCGGTCATGGAGTTGAAACCGAATTTCGGTAGACGACGCTGAATCGGCATCTGGCCGCCTTCGAAACCGACCTTGTGATAGCCGCCCTTGCGCGAATGCTGACCTTTGTGACCACGACCGCAGGTCTTGCCCGTGCCCGAGCCGATACCACGGCCGAGGCGCTTGGGATTCTGCTTGCTGCCGTTGGCGGGCTTGATGGTGTTCAGACGCATGATCAGACTTCCTCGATCTTGAGCATGTAGGAGATTTTGTTGATCATGCCGCGCGTTTCCGGCGTATCGATGACCACCACGCTGTGGTGCGGACGGCGCAGGCCGAGTCCAAGTGCGCAGGCCCTGTGATTGGCCAGGCGCCCGAAAGTGCTGCGCGTCAGCGTAAGCTTTACTTGTTTGTGTGCGGACATGTCTTAACCCAGTATCTCGTCGACCGACTTGCCACGCTTGGCAGCGATCTGTTCCGGCGAGGTCATCGCCTTCAGCCCGGCCAGAGTGGCACGAACCACGTTGTTCGGATTGCGCGAACCGATGCACTTGGCCAGCACGTCGCGCACGCCCATGACTTCAAACACGGCACGCATGGCGCCGCCGGCGATGATGCCCGTGCCTTCCGACGCCGGCTGCATATACACCTTGCTGGCGCCGTGACGGGAGGTGATCGGGTGCTGCAGTGTGCCGCCCTTGAGTTCCACGGTCAGCATGTTCTTGCGCGCCGCTTCCATCGCCTTGGAAATGGCGGAGGGCACTTCACGTGCTTTGCCGTAACCGACGCCGACCTTACCATTGCCGTCGCCGACCACGGTCAGCGCGGTGAAGCCGAACTGACGACCACCCTTGACGACTTTGGCGACGCGGTTGACCGCGACCAGCTTTTCCTGCAAGCCATCGGTGGATTGTGATTGTTCGTTACTGGACATGTGTCATCTACCCCTAGAATTCCAGGCCGTTTTCGCGCGCGGCGTCGGCAAGTGCCTTGATGCGGCCGTGATACTGGTAGCCGGAACGGTCGAAGGCCACCTTGGTGACGCCGGCCGCTTTGGCCTTCTCGGCAATCGCTTTGCCCACTGCGCTCGCGGCGCTGACATTGCCGGTGCCCGGCACAGCCGCCTTGATGCCGGCTTCCAGCGTCGATGCGCATGCCAGCACCTTGTCGCCGCTCGGCGCCAGGACCTGTGCATAGATATGACGCGGCGTGCGATACACGCACAGCCGATAGGCGCCGAGCTCGCGGATCTTGGCACGGGTGCGGGCCGCGCGGCGCATACGTGATACTTTTTTCTCGTGCATAGTTATTACCTGTTGCAATCCTGTCATGTAGGTCAGTTGCTGTACCGGGAGCACCGCGCCTACCAATGTTAAGAAGATTATTTCTTCTTCGCCTCTTTGCGCTTGATGATTTCGTTGGAGTACTTCACACCCTTGCCCTTGTAGGGCTCTGGTGGACGGTAGGCGCGGATCTTGGCGGCCACTTCGCCGACCAACTGGCGATCAACACCCCGGACGAAAATCTCCGTCTGGCTGGGGGTCTCGACGGTGATGCCTTCCGGAATCGGGAAGTTCACCGGGTGTGAGAACCCCAGGGTCAGGTTCAGAACTTTGCCCTGCACCTGCGCGCGGTAACCGACGCCGACCAGTTCCAACTTCTTCTCGAAGCCGTTGGTGACACCGTTGACCATGTTATTGACCAGGGCGCGCATCGTACCGGCCAAGGCATTGGACGCCTTGGAGCCATCGCGCGGCGCGAAGGTGATGACATTGCTCTCCAACTTGGCCTCGACCACGGCATGCAGCTGATAATCAAGCTTGCCTTTCGGGCCTTTCACGGCAATCGCCTGGCCGTCAAGGGCTACCTCGACCTTGGCTGGCACGTTGATCGGACTTTTTGCGACTCTGGACATTTCCTGATACCTGTCTTAGGCAACGAAGCACAGCACTTCGCCACCGTGTCCGGCGGCGCGCGCGGCGCGGTCACTCATAACGCCATGCGAGGTCGAGACCACGGCGATGCCGAGGCCGCCACGCACGGTGGGAATTCCGTCCTTGCCGCGATAGATGCGCAGGCCGGGACTGCTGACACGATCCAGACGCTCGATGACCGGACGACCCTCGTGGTACTTGAGGTTGATCGTCAGTTCGGTCTTGCCGTCGGAAGTTGCATCGGAAAACTCGCCGATGTAACCCTCTTCTTTCAGTACGGCGGCGATGGCCACCTTGATTTTCGAGGACGGCATGCTCACCGTCACCTTGCGCGCGGATTGCGCGTTGCGGATGCGGGTCAGCATATCGCTGATGGGGTCGGTCATACTCATTATCTAATCTTCCAATTTATAACTGAATGCCGGAGCGTTGCTCCTGCGATTGTTTATTACCAACTGGCCTTCACCAGGCCCGGAATATCACCGCGCATTGCCGCTTCGCGCAGTTTGTTGCGCGCCAGGCCGAACTTGCGGTAGAAACCGTGCGGACGGCCGGTGATGCGGCAGCGATTGCGCTGGCGCGTCGGACTGGCATCGCGCGGCAGTGCCTGCAGCTTCAGCAATGCGTCTTCCATCACTGACTCGGTGGTTTTCGGATTTCTGATCAGCGCCTTCAACTCAGTGCGCTTGGTTGCGAATTTTTTCGCAATCTTTTTGCGCTTCAGGTCGCGGTGGATCATCGACGTCTTGGCCATGTGTTCTGCCTCAGTTCCGGAACGGAAATTTAAATGCTGCCAGCAACGCGCGGCCTTCTTCGTCGGTGCGTGCGGTGGTGGTGATGGTGATGTCCATGCCGCGCAGCGCGTCGATCTTGTCGTAATCGATTTCCGGGAAGATGATCTGCTCGCGCACACCCATGCTGTAGTTGCCACGGCCATCGAAGGCACGGCCGGTAAAGCCACGGAAGTCGCGGATACGCGGTATGGCGATATTGATCAGGCGGTCCAGGAATTCGAACATGCGCTCGCGGCGCAGCGTCACCTTGCAACCGACCGGCCAGCCATCACGGATCTTGAAACCGGCGATGGACTTGCGCGACAGGTTCACGATCGGTTTCTGACCGGAGATCTTGGTCATATCGGCCACGGCGTGATCCATGATCTTCTTGTCGCCCACGGCCTCGCCCACGCCCATATTGATCGTGATCTTGGTGATGCGGGGAATCTGCATGACATTGGCGTAACTAAACTGCTCCATGAGCTGTTTAGCCACTGTCTCTTGATAAAATTGTTGCAAGCGCGCCATACGGGTTACCTAAGCTTAGACATCCACAACTTCATTGTTTGACTTGAAATAGCGCACCTTGCGGCCATCCTGCAGCACGCGGATACCGACCCGATCGCCCTTCTTGCTCATCGGATTGTAGAGCGCCACATTTGAAACCTGCATCGGCATCTCCATCTCGATGATGCCGCCAGCCTTCCCGGTGTTCGGGTTGCCCTTGGTGTGCTTCTTGGCGAGGTTGATGTTCTCAACCACGACACGTTCGTCGGGATACACGCGCAGCACGGTGCCGCGTTTACCCTTGTCTTTACCGGTGATGACAATAATGTCATCGCCTTTTTTGATTTTACGCATGTTCAGAATCTCGTCTTACAGAACTTCCGGTGCCAATGAAATGATCTTCATGAACTGTTCGTTGCGCAGTTCGCGCGTGACCGGTCCAAAGATACGTGTGCCGATCGGCTGCAACTGGTTGTTGAGCAGCACGGCGGCGTTGCTGTCGAAGCGGATCAGCGAACCGTCGGGACGACGCACGCCCTTGCAGGTACGGACCACAACGGCGTTGTACACCTCGCCCTTCTTGACCTTGCCGCGCGGGATCGCGTCACGGACGCTGACCTTGATCACGTCGCCGATGCCGGCGTAACGGCGATGCGAGCCGCCCAGCACCTTGATGCACATGAGTTGCTTGGCGCCGCTGTTGTCAGCCGCTTCGAGCATGCTTTGCATCTGTATCATGACATCATTCCCACTCAGTTCTTCATGGATCGTTGGACTACTTGCCCGCCACGCGGGCCGCGGACTCTACGCCTTCTCGGACCGCTCGACAATCTTTACCAGCTTGTAGAACTTGCTCTTCGAGATCGGACGGCACTCGGTAATGGTCACGAGATCGCCCTCGTGGCACTCATTGGCCTCGTCGTGCGCGTGCAATTTCGTGGAACGCTTGATGAACTTGCCATACAGCGGATGCTTAACCAGGCGCTCCACCAGTATGGTGATGGTCTTGTCCATCTTGTTACTCACGACGCGACCGGTAATGGTGCGTATCGACTTGACTTGTTCGTTCATACCACTCCACCTGCTTTGGCGTTCAACACGGTCTTGACGCGCGCGATGTTGCGACGCACCTTCTTGACCTGGTCAGGCTTGGACAATTGTCCCGTGCCCTTCTGCATGCGCAGATTGAACTGTTCGCGCAGCAAGCCGGTCAGCTCCTGCTTGAGCTCGTCCACACTTTTGGTAATCAATTCGCTGGCCTTCATCACATCACCGTACGGGTCACGAAGGTGGTCTTTACAGAAAGTTTGGCGGCGGCCAGTGCAAAGGCCTCGCGCGCGATCTGTTCCGTCACGCCTTCCATTTCATACAACATGGTGCCGGGTTGAACCCGCGCCACCCAATATTCGACATTGCCCTTGCCGTTGCCCATGCGCACTTCCAGCGGCTTGCGGGTCACCGGCACGTCCGGGAAGACGCGGATCCAGACCTTGCCGCCGCGCTTCACGTGACGGGTCATGGCGCGACGTGCCGCCTCGATCTCACGCGCCGTGATGCGACCGCGATCCATGGCCTTCCGGCCGGAGTCACCGAAGCTGACCTTGCTGCCACTGACGGCGAGGCCGCGGTTCTTGCCCTTGAACTGCTTGCGGAACTTGGTTCTCTTAGGCTGTAACATTGCCGTCTACCTCAACTTGCCGCAGCTTTGTCGGGCGCAGCTTCGCCTTCTTTCTGATCCTTCCCGAAGACCTCACCCTTGAAGATCCAGACTTT
>JBGPWJ010000001.1:0-49005 GCA_041492115.1 Gammaproteobacteria bacterium | reverse complement strand
TGAAGCCAAATCCGATCAGCGACATGAACATGCCGGAGAACACCGGATTGCCCCAGGGTGCTTTGCGGATCCACTCGAACAGGCCCTTGTTGAAGCCCTTGCCGCGCTGTGCGACCTCGATGGAGCCCGGCACAGTCAGGCCGTGGATCATGCTCGCCAGCACCGCGAGGTACATCGCATAGCTGGTGTTGAAGATCTTCCACTCGGAACTGATGCCGGGATCGACCAGGATGTGATGCGCCGAAGCCAACTGCAGAAACAGGATGTAGAGCAGGAAGGCGCCGCGACTGACACGCTCGGACATCGGCTTGGCGCCGAACACGATCGCCGCGATCGCGTACCACACCGAGACATGCGCCGCGACGTTGATCTGCTGCGAAGAGTGACCCATCGCCCACCAGATTACGCGGTACATCAGCGGATCAATATGGCTGACATAACCGATCGACCAGAGGAAAGTCGGAATCAGGATGATGGCGCCCGAAGCGATGGTGAAGATGGCGATGATGCAGGCCGTCAAGGCGCCGAAGGTCACCAGCGGGATCGAACCTTCATAGGTACGCTCCGCCTTGGCGATCACCAGCGTGCCGAGGAAAATAAAACAACCGAGCAACGCGCCGACCGCGAACAGGATCAACCCAAGATAGAACTTCGGATTGGCCGGCATCGGCACATACGATGTCATCATCACACTGGAATCGCCGCCCAGGATGGCGATGTTGACGGTCGCCACGCCGATGATCATCAGCGCGAAGCCCAGCCAGGCGATGCGCGGCGTGGCCAGCCGGCAGCGCAATATCGTACTCGACGTGAAATAGAGTATTGCGATTTCGAAGAAGATGATCCAGAAGATCAGCATGTCGAGGCCGTGCGCGGTCAGCGCCTGATAGAAACCGTCGGCGGGCAGCAGATGCACCGCCGGCCAGCGCGTCAGGGTTACCAGCAGCGCCAGCACACCACCGATCAGCAGGATGACCACTGCGGCGACCGCGTTGGCCTTCATCAGCAGTTCCGCCGGTTTGTGGTATTGCAGACCGGTGCGGGGACAGACTCTGTAAAGTTCGTTATTTGCCATGGTCCGCTCCTGACTTGACGACGAAGATCTTACCGAGCATGGTGTGGTGACCGATGCCGCAGTATTCGTTGCACACGATGGTGAATTCACCGGACGAGTCGGGCGTGAGTGTGACCACGGTCTCGTAGCCGGGGATGACCTGCATGTTGATGTTGAGCGGCTGCAGCGAGAAGCCGTGCTGGTAATCCATCGATGACAGGTGCACGCGGTAACTCTTGCCCTGCTCGAATTCAAGCAGCGGATACCACTGATAGAAGCGCGCGATCAGATACACATCGCTGCCCGCCGGCGGGTGCACGACCGGCATCCCCGATTGCTCGTGGGTGCGCACCTTGTACTTGGCGATCATGGCCTCGGCCTTGGCCGCATAGGCCTCGGGCGTGGTGCGGTAGGCCTCGTTGGACAGATTCTGTTTCCCGTACACATGCCAGTACGGCATCATGGCAAACAGAATCAGACACCAGATCAGCGCGATCGCGATCCAGGTACCTTCGACGCGATCGATAGGTTGATTCCACCAGATGCGTTGCGCGGGCGGTTCTATAGCGCTCATGGGCGTTTCCTCAGTCTTATTTGGCCATCGGGATGGTGACGATCTCCATCACACCCCAGAGAATGTAGAACACCGTGGGCATCACCACGCCCAGGAACAGCAACAGGAAGGGATTGTCGAGTACCTTCTGCATTACCGGAATATCGGCTTCGTTCGGATTGCTCTGGTCGGCCATGGCTCACCTCGATATAACGTCAGTTGTGCGCAGTGACGCAGTTGTACTGTATTTGCCATGGTCTGCGACTTGATATAAATCAAGCTGGGGAAACTCTTTGCGGATATGATGCAGTACATTAGCCACTGCTGATGCACTTGCGGCTTGATCAGCGCGTAATACTCGCCCTACCCTGTTCGCTTCGTGCGGGCATTCAGACGGAGCAACACCATGATCACAACACGTAGCGTTCGAAGCGCCCTATATTGCCTCGCACTGTGCAGCGTAATAACGCTCACCGCCTGCGGTCGCGGCACCGGCCACAACGCGCAGACACCGGCATTCGATTTTCAACGCCTCAACGTCGATGGCGCGCCCTACACCGGCAACGGTGACTTCGCGACACAACCGTGGAGCTGCGTCACTGATCGCCACACCGGCCTCATCTGGGAAGTGAAAACGACGCAGGCCGGCCTGCGCAGCAAGGACAATACCTACACCTGGTACAACCCCGACAAACAGCACAACGCCGGCAATGCCGGCATGCGCAATGGCGGCAAATGCAGCGGCAGCGCCTGCGACACCACGGCCTATGTCGAAGCCGTGAATGTCCAGAGCCTGTGCGGCACCCATGACTGGCGCCTGCCAACACAAAAGGAACTGTCCACCATCAACGATCCGCGCATCACCTACCCCGGTCCCACGATCGACACGCGGTTTTTCCCTGACATACACGCGGCGCAGTATTGGACCGGCGTCGCCTACGGGTCGCATTACGCCGGCGCCTGGGCCTGGAGTTTCGATTACGGCTATGACCGCGTCGACTGGAAGAAAACCCCCAAATACCTGCGCCTGGTGCGCGGAACACTTGCGATTCAGGTCAAGGACCCGGATGATTAGCAGCAGATGAAAACAATCCCCTCTCCCCACCGGGGAGAGGGCCAGGGTGAGGGGGCATCAAACGTGGCATGCGGCAACTGTAATCCCACTGATTCATTTTTCACCCGCAGCCAAGCCTCGTGAACCGGACTCTGCAATCACTCGTGATCGTGTGTCTGGCGCTGGTCGCCGCCCTGGTAGTGCTGAGCGCCTACATCCGCTTCAATCACGCCGGCCTGGGCTGCGCCGAGTGGCCGGCCTGCTACGGCCGGATCGGCACAATTGCCGCGCATCCCGCCGGCCACTCGACGGCGGACACCGTCTCAGCCTACCAGCAACTGGTCAATGAAAAGCACGCACCGCAGGGCTGGGCAACTGCCGCGCACCGCTTTATCGCCAGCCTGCTCGGCATCGGCATCATCGCCCTGACAGTCGCATCCCTGGCGCGCCACCGCAAAGGCGCTCCGGTACTGATACCGTTGCTGCTGCTGGCTCTCACGGTATTCCTCGCCGTGCTCGGCAACTGGTCCGGCGATCTGCACCGGCCGGCCGTGGTGCTGGGTAATCTGATCGGCGGCTTCGGCATGCTGGTGCTGCTCTGGTTATTGTGGTTGCGCACGCGCAGATACACCGGCGGCGGCTACGCCACGCCGCGCACGCTGCACACCTGGATCAGCGTGGGCCTGCTGGTACTGAGCGCACAGATCCTGCTCGGCAGTCTGACCAGCGCCAATTTCGCTGCGCTCGCCTGCACCAGCTTCCCGGATTGTCACGGCTCCTGGCTGCCGGGCCCGGCCATCACCACGGCCTTCGATATCCTGCGCGTGTTGCCGGTGAACGCGGCCGGTGTGGTCAGCGGCGGCGACGAGGCCCAAGCCATCCACAGCGCGCACCGCCTCGGCGCCTGGATGACATTCCTGATCCTCGGCTGGACCGCGGCCCTGGCGATCCGTGCCGGCGGCATCTACCGCGACAGCGGCATCACCGTATTCCTGTTGCTGCTCACCGAAATCCTGATCGGCATCAGCGCCGTGCTCACCAGTATTCCCATCGTGCTCGCCACCGCGCACAACGCCCTGGCCGCCCTGCTGCTGCTCAGCCTGCTCACCCTGCACCACAAAACCCGCACCGCCGCACTCGGTAACGCCTGGCAATGATGCACACACGACCCTGTCTTCTCTTCGTGCGTCGGATGCTGTTCGCGCTGCTGCTGGCGCTGCACGCTGTCGCGCTGTCCGCCCAGACACCGGCCACGGTGGACGATGCCAAGGCCATGGACCAGACGCTCGACACCATAGAACAGGGACTCAAGCAAGGCACGACGGACAGCACGCTCAACACCACTTGGCTGCGGCAGGCGGGCGCACTGCGTGATCATGCCCGCGATTGCATCGTCGACACTCAGGGTAGGCTCGCCGAGACGCTACAAAAGATGCAAACCCTGGGCGCCGCGTTGCCCGGCGAAGCGCGCGATGTGACGCGCGCACGGACTGACCTCAACACCAACAAGGCCGATGCTGAAAAATTACTCTCGACTTGTCATTTGCTGATTCTACGCAGCGATGATCTGCTGAAAAAGGCCGGCACACTGCAACAGCAATTGCTGACCAACCGATTGTTGGCACGCGGACCCAGCGTCAATAACCTGCTGCGCGAAAATCTCCAGCAGGCACCCGACTGGATCGCTGCCAGCCACGACTACCTTCGCACACGCAGCGGCATGGAACAGCTCAGCAGGGACGACATTTTGTCTCTCCTCGGGCTGGCGCTGCTCGGCCTCGGAGTCGGCCTGGCATTGTGTCGCCGGCTGCGCCGCAACAGACCGGACAGCGCGGCGGACAGCGCGCCTGGAAGCACGCTGAACCGCGCCGCCGCACAAGTGCTGGTGCGTTACCTGCCGGCATTGCTGCCGAGTCTGCTGATCGCGGCCTTCTTCTACGCCGCCGGACACACACAACCGGAACTGCCGCTGCTCAATCTGGCCGCCTACGGCCTGCCGATCTATATCCTGCTACTGTGTCTGTTCCGCCTGTTCATCGTCACCGGCACCACCAGCGTATGTTTGGCGCTGTCGGAACCGATCGCCAAGGCGCTGATGCGCCGGCTCGGCCTGCTGGCCTTGCTGCTCTACGTCGGCTACCTGCTGTTCGCCACTGTGCTCGAACAGGCCCTGCCCGAACCGGCGCTGCTGCTGCTGCGCGCCGTGTTCATCGTAGTGTTCGCACTCAATCTGGTGTGGGCGCTGTGGCTGCTCGGGCATGTGCCTTACTTCAACACCGTGCGCTGGCCGCGGCGCAGTATTGAACTGGCGTTGTTATTCAACGTCGCGGCGGAATGGCTGGGGTATCGCAATCTGTCGCAAGCAAGCTTGCGCGGACTGTTCGGCACCCTGCTGCTGCTCGGCCTCGCCATGCTGTTGTCGCGTCTGCTGCGCGAATTCTATGACGGCCTCGACAGCGGCACGCATCGCTGGCAGCAACGTCTGCGCGGCGCGCTCGGCATCAAACCCGGCGACAGCGTGCCCGGTCTGGCCTGGCTGCGTCCGCTCACGACACTGGCGATAGTCAGCGCCTGCCTGCTGGGCGTGCTCTGGACCTGGGGCCTGTCCGATCTCGGCTTCCAGCAATTGCACGGCTATCTGCTGGAAGGCGTCGCGGTGGGATCGCTGCACATCGTGCCGGGACGCATCGCACTGGCCGCGCTCATCCTCACGCTACTGCTGGGTTTCAGTGGTTGGTTCAAGGGACAGTTGGAGCGCAACTGGCTGCAAGGCACCAACATGGAACGCAGCGCGCGCGAAGCGCTGGTCACCATCACCGGCTACACCGGCGCCGCCATTGCCGTGCTGGTAGCACTGAGCATCGCCGGCATGGAGTTTTCCAATCTCGCCATCCTCGCCGGCGCCCTGTCGGTGGGCATCGGCTTCGGCCTGCAGAACATCGTCAACAATTTCGTATCGGGCCTGATCCTGCTGTTCGAGCGGCCGATCAAAACCGGCGACTGGATTGTGGTGGGCGACACCGAAGGTTACGTGAAACGCATCAGCATCCGCTCCACGCGGATCCAGACCTTCGATCACGCCGACGTGATCGTGCCCAACTCGGAACTGATCTCCGGCCGGGTCACCAACTGGACGTTGGCCGACAAACACGGCCGCATCCACGTGCCGGTCAAGGTCGCCTTCACGGGCAATGATCCCGCAGTCATCAAGCGACTGCTGCTCGAGGTCGCGCACGCGCACCCCATGGTGCTCAAGGACCCCGGCCTCGAACCCGCCGTCCTGTTCCTGAGTTTCGTCGACGCCTCGTTATTGTTCGAACTGCGCTGCTTCCTCGCCAACGTCAACAAAGGCGGCCAAGTGATAAGTGATCTCAACTTCGCCATCGACGCGGCGTTCCGCACCAACGACGTGATCCCACCCGGCGTGCCGACGCCGGCGGTGCGTTGAGACAGACAGAATATGGACAGGAAGTCTTATTGATGCAGCGCGGATGCAGCGCAGCGACTGAAGCACCGCAAGCGAATTTGGAGCGAACGGCTACTCACGGTCAGGGGCAGCCTTTCGCAGCATCCAGAAAAGGAATCATGGAGTCACCCCCTTGATCTTTTTTGTGGAAGCGTTACTTCTTTACCGCCAACACACCATCACCATTCAACTCCGCGATAAACCCGGCGTGCCGCAAACGTTTCGACACTTCGTTTGGCACATCGCGTCCGCTGGTGAGTTTGTTCGGTGTGCCGGTGTAATGAAACAGCTTGCCTTTGCGCTTGAGCACCCTGGCCAGGTGGTCATAAAAGACTTGCGAGTAAAGTTCGCCGGCGATACCGAAACGCGGTGGGTCGTGCAAAATGGCGTCGACCGACGCGCTGGGCAGCACAGCAATCTGCTCGGCAATGTCGCCCTCGGTTAACGTCAAGCCACTGCCAATCTCAGGCGACCAGGGATTGAGGCTGCGCAGCCAAATCACGTCAGGGTTCTTCTCGTAAGAAAGCACCTGCCTAGCCTGACCCTGCAAACACCACGCCGCAAAATAGCCAAGACCGCCGCAGGTATCCAAAATCACCTTGCCGCGCGGTTGTATCAAGCCGACTTTGCGTTCGGCATCCGCATAGGGCGAGACTTGCGCCGTGGGTAACATCTTGATGCCATCGATTTCAAAAGTCGGCGGCCCCCACTCCGTCGGCACCAACTTGATCAGCGACGTCGTGAAACGCGCCACCGGCTGGAAGGTCTCGTCAATCCAGTGGTAAATGGTCCTATCCTTACAGGTTTCCAGATAAGGGAATTGCTGACCTTGAAAGATCCATCCAGCTTCGCTCACATCGACCAGCGTCGTCGAACGATCCAGATCCAACGAACACTCAACAGTGGCCGCACCGGCGCGCGCCGCCGCGCGCAATGTTTCATGCACTTTCAGAGTTAACAGCGGGCCCATCATTCCCTCGTCCGCCATGACGGCTGTTGGGCGACTGCCAATCCCGCATTCTGTCTCACTGCGAACACGGAAGGGGGACGCCGCGGCTCACTCCACCTTCTTCCAATGATCCACAAAGATCATCATTCCCAGCAGACCCTTCGCGGTCGCGGTCATGCCGCCTGCCGTGAACTCCAGTACCGGTGGTTCGCCGGCGATTGGAAATGTGATCGTGCCGTCTTTGACAGTGACCGCGTTTTCGGCGCCCTTGTTGGCGGGCATTTTATAGCTCACGCCTTCGCCGCCCAAGTTGTTGGTCATCCAGTAGATCGGGGTTTCCTGGTAGACGGCCGCGGTGAGGCGGTATTTCGCAGTGTAGGCGATGGAGGTGCGTTTGCCGTCGGGGTTCATCCAGCTGACGTTGAAGTTGCGGTAATCCTTGGTGTAGGTGACCAGGCCGGTGACGGCGGGCGGCATCTGCTTTTTACCGCCGGGCAGGTCGCGGCTTTCGAGTTGGTAAGTGCCTTGGATACTGGGGTCGTCGGCGAACGACGGCGCGGGCAGGCAGGCGATGACGGTTAAAGCGAGCAACAGCATGTGGATTGTTTTCATGGTGCGGTCTCCTTTCGTTTGTGGTTGCTTTGAAACACCGGGTAGTTCCGGGCACTGACCGTGACAGCGTTGGTGGGACGCGCTCCGGGCATCGTGGACATGTCAGCCTCTCCCGCCCTATCTTACTCTCGAACGGGGTCGTGATCATTCAGCGGCGTTGGAGATGCCTGGTTCGCGGGTGGAGGATGCCTGAATATGCACAGACTCCTGCGCGCCGGGCAAATTACGTATACTGCGCCGACTGTAACAGCACACGAGGACAGCTTGCATGAATATGCTCATCGCAATGGTCATCAGCACGCTGCTGGTGTTTCTGTCGGTCATGATTCATTACGAATCGTTGCGTGTCACCGACCGGCTGCTGCCGCACATCCACATCGCGCCGCGGCTGCGTATGCTGGTCGTGATCACCGGCATGTTCACCGCTCACACCCTGGAGGTCTGGCTGCACGCCGTGGCTTTTTACGTGCTCGCCAATCATCTTAACCTGGGCGGCTTCGGCGGCCTGTTCGGCGCGGCCTTCAAGGATTATCTGTATTTCTCCACCGTGACCTATACCTCGTTGGGCTTCGGCGATGTCTATCCGGTCGGCGATCTGCGGCTGATCGCCGGCGTGGAAACGCTGACCGGCCTGCTGATGATCACCTGGTCGGCCTCCTATACCTATCTCGCCATGGAAAAGTTCTGGCCGCTACACCGGGACTGGAATGGCGATGACCGGCGTCGTCCTCAAGACGCAGGCAGCGCCGGTGGGCGGGGCATGGACAAGCGCTAGACTTCGCCGTGTCACATGCCCGCGCTTGATTTTGCCACTGCACAGCGACATGATTCAGCTCTTGATCAAGGTGCAGCAGGCAGAAGCAGGCCTGACGCTGTCCCACAGCACCGGGCGGCGATGATCATGGAAGAAGCGGTACGCTTGATCTCTCTTCAACACACGTCACTCCTGCGCACACAACAAGGAAGCACTGCGCTCGACGTCGCGAATTCCAAACTCAGCCTTTCCGACGTGACGGCATAGCGCACGACCCCTCTCCCGGAGAGAGAGGATTTTTTCTGCGGTTTCCCAACCTCGTAGACAAGGAGATTCGACATGGCAAAGAAATCCACCTCGGCAGCAACCCCGTCTGACACCGATCAAAAAGTAAAGATCTGTTTCGAGCGCATCATTCCCGACGAGCTTGACCCAGAACGCTCGATTCGACGGACACTGCGCGACCACATGGCGGCCGGCAGCGGCAAGAAACTGAATGCCGAAGACCTGGCGCATATCGCCCGCATGGCGGTGATCAATTCCAAAAAATGGCAGCCCGGCACCACCCTGCGCTGTCGCTTTCTCGACGGCAGCGCGAAGATGCGCAAAAAGGTCGAGGCCGTCGCCCACCGCTGGGAACAGTACTGCGACATCAGGTTCAAGTTCGTCGCCACCGGCCCGGCCGAGATCCGCATCTCTTTCTATGCCGACGACGGGTCCTGGTCGGCCGTCGGCAGGGATGCGCTGAACCACAGCTACTTCCCCCTGCACCAACCGACCATGAACTACGGCTGGCTGCGCGACAAAACCGACGACGCTGAATATTCCCGTGTCGTGCTGCACGAATTCGGCCACGCGCTCGGCTGTATTCATGAACATCAGCAACCGAAGTTCACCCGCAAATGGGATACCGCCGCGGTCATGAAATATTTCCAGGGACCGCCGAACTATTGGTCGCCCGCCGACATAAAATCCAACGTACTGCAGAAATATTCCCCGACCGGCATCAGCGCGACACGGTTCGACCCCAAGTCGATCATGCTCTATGCATTCGATGGCGCACTGTTCGCCGACGGCCTGGGACCGACCAACACCAACAACACCGCATCCGCGACCGACATCAAAATGATCAAGTCGATGTATCCGTAGCGGCGGCTGTAATTGAAACAATGCAGGGTGGGTTACGCGGCCGCGCCGCTAACCCACTCTACATCGATATCTTCCACACTTACCCGACCAGCGGTGGCTGGGTTGCCGATAGGATATGCAACGGTTACCAGGCCAGGTTCGCTGACACAACCACTCCGCCATTTTCAGTGCCGACCCGCCAGACCAGCCCCTTCTCGGTTTTGCGCGCGTCCATATCATTGCGTGGCACCGCGCTGGCGCCAGCTGAGGGCATGAGAATGCGGGCTGCGTAATGCCAGAGGGATGAAAGATCTTTGATCCTCAGCATGAGCCGTGTGTTCCGGTCACCCCTGTAGCAGTCATTATTGGATGGGGTCTGCAGTGCCGTTGCTGCCGGCGTGAGCGGCATCCCCGCCCGGTATTCCACCGCAGTGTAGGTATCGTCCTGCGCCAGCGCGCCCATACTGACCAGTAGGCTGAACAGGAGTATTAGAGTATTGACAGTATGCGGGAGGCTGTAAGAATGGTTGTTCATGGCCATCTCCTTGTTAAAGTTAGCTGGAAAGTAGGCAAATCTCAGCGGGATAGCTGCGCTCTGCCCTTTGTGCATCCAATTGCCTGTACTTGTTCGACGATCCATTGCCCTCGTATGAAGCTTAGCTTGTCGACAGCGGTTCGTCGGCATGCCGGATCATCGCATCGATTGTCTGCAACACCTCGGTCAAGGTTGCCGTCGCGACGCCATCGATGCTGCCTTTCTCACGGTTCCGCAAGCGTTTCAATCCACCGGCCAGATCGATGATTTGCCGGAAGGTTGCACGGCTGGCCCACGGGCTCATTGACTACGCATTCAATACTTACGCCCCGCTTGCCCGCCTATTGATCCAAACGTGAAATCGTCGTCTGTCTTTGGACATGCTTCGTATACAAAATGTGGGACCTGTCCCGCAGAACCTGGATGGTCTTCGCGCGCGACTTATGCGCTGCGAACTCTACGTTGGGTGAAGCGATTGGCGTGCCGTTGACCGTGGCAAGAACATTCACAGCAGCGGTCGACGCGACCTCATTCCGACTCTGACCATACGACGGCGCGGGACCACCAGCCCCCGTCAATGCAAACAGCAATAAAAGTAACTGCGTCGTGGTGTACATGACTGTGACCTCCCGGCGTTATCTGTCTTGCCGAAACGGGGAGTGACAGCGCCACAGGGCACCCCGCCCAGGCTTGGTCATCCAACTGCCACTGATGGGGATGGCAGGTTTAGCCGTTGCGAAATGACGGGAACTACCGCTGCGCCTGTATTCTCCTAGGTCACACGTTAGGCATTGGGGGAATTCATTGCATTGGGATTTATCAATCGCGCCGAATTTTTCACGGCTAGCGGTGCTGCCAGTGTTGGGTATGACGCCCATAACCGGCGCGCAGGTTCCTTATCCGCAGCGCAGGAAAGATGCGCATATTCCGCCTGTTGCATGCAGCGATGTCTGGAGCCAGTCCAATCCGGCATAAGTCACGCTGAAATAATTGCGCACAAGATACTCTGAAAGTGATCTTGCGGAGGATTGCCGCATTTACACTTCAATTGACAATCGTCAATAAATCGTTAGCTCGTCTCTGTACAGTGAACTCATAGGAACGGAGGTACGGCAGTGCGTCGGCATAGCCGCACGCAAGGTCAACCGTCCGGGAGAGAAGAAAATGAGTGTCTGTTCATGCCATAACGAAGAGTGCCTGTTCTGCGAGGCGAAACTCTACGCGGGCCTTACCGAAGGGCAGGTGTGTGAGATCCGCGGCATGCTCAGTCGGCACGTCAGCGACGCGCATGATGTGCTGTTTCGTTCCAGCGAACCGTCACAGTATCTGTTCATGATCCGCAGTGGTCAGATCAAACTGACCACATCGGGTATCGATGGCAACGAGCATATCATCGGGCTGGTCGGCGCCGGTTACCTGCTGGGCTTCGACAACATCGGCGATGCTGTCCACAGCTATACGGCGGAATGTCTCACGCCGACCGTGGTGTGCAGAATCAAGCATCGAGACATGATGCAGGTTCTGGCTGAAAATCCAAAAGTATCGCTGAACGTGTTGCAGGCGATGAATGAACAACTGGTTCAGGCACGCAGTCTGATACGCGTGCTGGGACAGAAAAGTTCCATCGAGAAACTTGCCTCCTTTCTGTTGAGTCTCGCGCCAAAAAGAACCGATGATATGCTGGAGGAGCTCCTGCCACTGCACCTGTCGCGGAGTGAAATAGCGGAGGTGCTGGGGCTCACCGTGGAAACGGTCAGCCGTATCATGGCCAGATTGCAGCGTGACGGCATCATCGACGCACCGCGCGGCGGCATCCATATCCGCGATCGCAACCAGTTGCAGATGCTGGCCGGCAGTCCTCTGCACCTCGCGCCCCCGAACGGCGTCGGTGGCGCGGCGCGGCCCCGGCAAACGCACAACGAAGATGCAGCCGCTGATCCGCTCACCGATTCTCGCTACAGTTATTCGTTGCAGGAAATATAAGTTGTAACTGAACCTGCTGCGTGGAGGCGAGCAGGCTTCAAACTCGCCCCTACATAACCCACCTCTTACATTGCCCGCCGCCAATTGCTTCGGGCAACAGATCAGAAGCTATACCGCACCGACAGGGTCACCACGTTGACGTGATACGAAGGGCTGAGCTGGCCCAGGGTGATGACATTGGGAATAGTGAAGGGTGTAATGCCATCGAGGGTCCAGTCAGTGCTGTTGTAGCGTTCATACCAATAGGCCGCGTGCAAAGCTACCGCCGGTTTCAGACGATAGGTGCCGTAGATCTTCACGGTGTCGAGTTTCGTGGTGAGATCGGGGAATGGCTGGTCAGCCTGAGCCAGGGAAAAGTCTCTGACTGAGATCCGCCCGGTGGAGCGCGAGGCGGAATAATCGGCGCCGATATCCAGTTTCGCGTTGGCGCGGTACTTGACGCCGAGACCGGCGGTATCGGTCGTGTCGCGGTTCCGTGCAGACCAATCCTGTATGGTGAGGACGGCCTGGCTACCGCCCTGGCTCGACTTGATCATCTCATGATTGGCAAAGAGCGTCAGGCTGGTTTTTTCTGTCAGTATCAGTGATGCATCACCGCTCAGATCACTTTGTACGCCGTCCAACAACCCGACCAGCGACTTCGAATAGTTATCCCAGGCATAATCGACGCCAACGCCGATGTTGAGCCGCTGCAGCGGTGTGATGCCGGCATGAAAGCCCACCGTGTTACGGTCGCGGTCCGCCATATTGTATTTGCGCATCAGCGGATTCTGCGCAGGATCGATCTCGGGATTGGGTTGGTAGTCCGAGACATTGCGTGAAGCGTGGGCGGCCTTGAGCATCATATCCACATTCTCGCCAACGGTAGTGCTGACTTTCCCCCAAAGGGTGTTCTCTGTGGTCTTGTTGAAATCCTGCAGATTCCGTTTGTAGGTGTCATAGTCATAACCGGCGCCGAGCTTCGCATACTTCGGGAGACGGTAATCCGCGCTCAGATTGAGCAGGTTGCGCGTGAAGCTGTACGGCTGATTGGTGCGTGCCGGGCGCGGGAAGATATCGGTCGTCACCCACTCGTACGCCGACTGCGGCGTCTTGTTGTTTCTGTCACTGTAGGTGTAAGCCGCATTGAGCCGGAGTTTATCGATGGGGGCTGAGACGACCTTGAAGTTGGCGTTTACGGTGTCGACCTGACCATTCAATGAGGCGCGCGGCAAGGTGATAGCCGGGAGATTGGTATTGGTCGTGACGGGAAGAAATGCCTCGTCCTGCGTCATGCGGCCGATGGCGACTTCGCCCATGGCACGGGTCCGGTCGGTGAACTGATAGCCGGACGAGAGCACGATCTGGTGAAACTGATTGCTGGGCGGCAGCGCGAGCTGTCCTTTGTCAGGGAGCGTGTCCGGCGGAAGATAGGGATTCTGCCAAGTCAGAGACGCGTCGCTGTTTTTGAATGTCGAGCCGTAGTACGCCAACTTGGCCTGCCATTTCGAGGCGCTGTACGCCGCGGAGACATCGACCTCATCGGTGACGTAATCCACCGGCTGGATCAGTTGCGCCGCGCTGAAGAAGAAAGTGCCGGCCATACCGCGCTGGCCATCCTTGGTCTCGTGTCGAAACTTGACGGCATACTCCCAGTGCGTAACAGGAATCAGTGACCCGCCCAGGTCAATGCGCTTGCGTTGCGTGTCGAGATCCACGCCTTGCAGCACGCCGGTATAGGTCAAGGTAGAACTGCCTGCGCCACTGAAAGGCGTCTGCGCCGTGTCGGAGATGTTATGCGGCAGCTCAGCGTATTTCAGAAACAGTTTGTATCTGCCCTGCTTGCCGCCTTCGATGCCCAGGATGCGTGAATCCAGCCCAAGGTCGGTCACGGAAAGATCCAGATAGGCCGCGTCTTTACCGCGATAACGACCGGTCGCGTTACCGACCAGGAAGTGGCCCAGTTGATTGAAACCGGCGTATTCGTCGAATTTGAAAGAATTGTTTGAGACAGAGCCGACACCGAGATCCAGTAGGCCGCTGCGTCCTTCCTCGAACAGGCAGAACTTGCATTTCCACTTGGAAGTGCCCGGCGCGGCCGCGGTCTGGTCATCCGCTCTGGCCGGTGCCGGCAGGCACAAGGCAAGCGTCGCGAGCACGATCAGGGCCAGACCATTGGCAGTCTTCATCGTCGTATTTCGGTTCATCGTCGTAGCCTCTGTGACATCCCACTCTGTGTCTCTGTCGTCTGCGCGCGGCTCCGGCTCGCCGCATACCCGCTGCCGCCCGTCAGCGCATCAGTTTCACACCGGAAGGATGGTTCGACCCGTGAACTTGCGAATGGCAGTTGAGACAGGCGCCCGACAGTAGGAAGCCTGATGGAGTGCCGCTGGGTAAATCTCCAGGACCATGCTCGGTGCTCGGATGACCGGCCTGCGAATGGCACTGCTGACAAAGCAGCGGCGCCCGTTTGGTAAGCAATGACGGATGAATCGAGCCATGCACTGTGTGACAGTTGCTGCAATCTTCGGCCACCGGAGCATGCTCCCACAGGAACGGTCCGCGCTTTTCGGCATGACAGGTATAACAGGTTTCGTTGAGCGTCGGTTTGATCAGCAGATTGGCTGTGACCGCACCGTGCACCTTGTGGCAGTCGCTGCAAGCCATCTGCCCGGCACGCACCGGATGGGTGGACGGTTTCATGAAGTCAGCGCGCTGCTGCTTATGGCATTTGTAGCAGACATCCGGCTGTTCGGTGGTACTCAGAATCTGATCATGCGGGGTGTGGATCTTGTGGCAACTGACACAGGCGACATCGCCGTTGCTGTGCGCGCCGCCCTTCCAGGTAATGCGATTCTGGTTCTCATGACAGCCGAGACAGACCTGGTTCTGCTTTTCGGTGGAGACCCAGGATTTGGCGCCGTATTTGATAATTGGCGCTTGTTTATGACCTTTTGGGACCTGCTTGGCATGATTGGCACCGGGCCCATGACAGGCTTCGCACTGCAGGCCGGCAAAAGGCGAGCGCTTGTCCGCCGGCTGCGCGTGTTTGGTCTTGAAGATGTCGAAGACCGGGAACTCCGAATCCTCATCGTGACATTTGAGACAGGTGTCGGCGCCTTTTTCCGTATAGGCCGATGCTTTATTGGCATCCTCGGTTGCCGATGTCTGACTGGCTGCGGCTGGCGCCTCGGCTCGGGCTGCAACACCCACTAAGAAACACAGCAGGAAGAGCAATGCATACATCGGTGTGTGTTTGTCATTCATGTCGTCAGCCAATGTGGTTAAGTTGCCTTTGGTAACCGTTCTTCATTGCGAGGCCACCGCCGCGGGCTGCCGGCAGTCGATTCGTCCATCGGTCGCCGCCGCCTGCATTGCTCAGAGGGCCGGCACTGTTATGACCTTCCCGCCTGGGGAGCCGACACGCGGCCCCCAGACTCTTTCAGTGAGCAGACTTACGGCACATTATGGACGACCTTCACATCCAAGAGAGTGTTAGGACCGTGGCATACCGGGCAGCTCTCACCGACGTCCGGTATCAGGCTCTGTATGGAGTTGCCAAGATCGTCGCCAAATAACGCGCCCTGGTCCCGCATGTGACTCTTCTGCACATCGCTGTCATGGCAGGACGAGCACACCGCCGCAATCGGCGAGATGTTATAGTCATCCCCCGGATTTTTCAGCGCGTTATTGACTTCGGTGGACGTGTTCGACGATGTCAGGCCTGGCGTCGAGTCGACAGTGCTCGCCAGGATATGATTTTGCGTCGGCGTTTCCCAGATCCCCTTCAACTCATATGTGCCGGTGTTGTGGCAGGTGGTGCAGTCATTGAGGATGCCCGGGAAGCGCACATCGCTGAAGTCGGTGCCGCTGACCATGATGCCCTTGGTGCGGAAACCGTTTAGGGTCGTGCTGCCGTCCAGCGAGGTGGCCCCACCGGCATGGATGCCGTGAATCATGCGCTTGAAGTCGATGGCCTCCTCCTTCTTGCCGTCATCCGGCTTGCCGGCGGCCGCCACGCCGGTCGACAGGCCATTGGCGAACTTGATGCGTGCACTCGCGGGCGCGTCGGTATTGTTCGGGTTGTGGCAGAGAACGCAGAGCTGGACATTGTCATTACGGCTGCCGCCGTGCAGGCTCAGCTGATCGTGACAGTTGTCGCACTTGGTGATGGCGTCCACCGCAACCCGACGCGCTACCGGCGTGGTATCGGTGATGCGGAAGTAGGCGACTTCGCCCTTGATCGGTATCCGAAGCCTGGCGGTCGTGGCAGGAATGGTGCTGAGCGGATCCGCGGTTGCGCGGCCTTCTATCGCGACCGCGCCACTGCCCGTGGCGGCAACATTCGGGAACACGGTACCGTCCGGGATCGGTCCCAGTGCTGTGACGGTATATGTGCCATCCCCATTGTCCGTAGCCTTGGGATAGAGCGGGAGTTGGACCGACGCGAAGCCGTAGTTGGTCGCGGCGGCGGCGCCAAAGACATTGACCTGGTTGGCGCGGGCCGGACGCGCGGCATAGCCACCCGTGTTGTTGTAGTCGCGCGTATCCCAGGCGATGTCAACGCTCATGCTGCCGACCGCCTTGGCCGTACCCGTGTCCCAGAACTCGGGATCGGCAGCACTGGCATCGGGAAAGAGCTTGTAGGCGTTGCCATGACCGTGCGTTGTCGCACCCGTCGGATCGGTCACCGAGAATTTCACCGTCGGTGTCACGCCCGGTGCGCACACTGGATTTGCAGCAACGGCTGTGCCGCAGATTTCAATGATATTGAATTGGAACTTAGCCCTTTGCACTTTGGCCATGAACACACCCGCCTCGGTGTTGTTATGAACTGCCGCGACGCTACCGGCAAACCCACCCACTACGTGGCAAGTGCTGCACTGAGAGTCGTCCGTCATGACACCGCCCGAGTGGCCGGTCCGTTGGGCTATCGGGGTGGCCGTGTAAGTCGCTTGCCCGCTCACTAAGAAATTAATATTGTCATGGCACGAGCCGCAGGCTGCCCGGCTCAGACCGGTTTTCCAGTTGTCGCCCTCGGCGGTCGCGTTCAGCGCGCCAACGGTGCCATCATGGCATTTCGTGCAATTGCGGATTTCCTGCGGAAAGACTACATCCGAGAAATCGTCTGTCCCGATCATATAGGGCGTACCGGCAACGGTGCTTGGCAGACTTGTCCCGCGATGGATTTTATGGATGTAGACCTTGAAATCCACGGTATTGCCGGTGTTGGCTTCCCAGGAACCCGGGTTGTGGCAGGTGGCGCACAATTGGGTATCGATGCGCCCGCCGTGAACGTTGAGCTTGTTGTGGCACTCGTTGCACTTCGCCGTGGTGACGATTTCGCGCGAGAACAGATTGCTGGTGGCGCCATCCGACGGCCTGACGTCTTTGATCCCGTTCACCGTCGGCAAAGGGCTGCGGGTATAAATGCCGACGCGGTGCGTCAAGGTTGGGTCATAGGTGGTATCCAACGCATTACCCTGCGCGTCCACGCACGGTGCAGGGCAAGTCACGGAGACGTCGCTGAGATCGGTGTAATAAGTGTAGGTATAGGTGCCGTCACCGTGATCGACCAGCGTGCCCGCCGTTGCTACGTCTGGCGAACCATCCAGTGCGTAGAGCTTGGGTGTTTCCACATTCCCTCGCATCGCCGTTACGGTTTTCGCTGTGTTCTGCCGGGTGGAGTTGACATAGTTCTGCCACCTGCTCGGATTGCCGCCGGTACCCGGTGTCAGCTTGGCGATGTTAAAGCGCAGGTCAGCGGGGAGCAGCCCTGTGAAGCGTTCGCCTTTCTCATTCGTGACGGTGAACTGCACAACGGCCAGGACAGGCGGGCTACTGCTGTTAGGTGGGAGGGTGACGCTGTTGATCGTCATATTGAGCGCCGTCGCCGGCGGTTTCGGGAAGGGCTTGGATGTGGGCGTTCCGCCGTCACCTGTGCCGCCGCTGCCGGGCGGCACGCCCGCGCCGCCACCGCCCCCGCCACCCCCGCCACCACATCCACCCAGGGCGACCGAGATCACGCCGGCTACAAGGATGCGCTTGACCCACTGAAAATCTACGCAAGACCGGAACATAGCACGTCTCCTGTATGGATGTTGACCTGCAGAATACTGCATGCCTGAAAACCTTGGCCTACATATGCCATAGCGCGCCTGATGATTCGTTGACAATAATCAATAGAAGAGAAATCAAGAATGATGAGTGAATGGCCGTTCTGCTTGGTGCAGAAAATAATCAATATGCAGTCTTGAGTCTTTCATGTTTGATAATTGTCAATGTAAGGTCGCGCCGGAGTCTGCTATACGATAATCCAGCAGATCGCTGGTTGCTGCGAGCAGTTGCTCAGTATACCCGCGCAATCCCTGAGGTTAAGGGCCAGGTACGACGCAGCGCCGAGTTGAGACATGTGTGCGCTTGCCGGGTAACCGTAGATTCCGACGCTTAAATTGGAGGGCAGTACGTGAAGACGAAAATGACCACCGCATATGCAATGCTGTTGGCTGGAACCGCACTGTGCAGTTTAACCATCGTCAGCAGCGCAGACGCCGCCGACGTAAACAAATTAGTTGAAACCTGCGCCGACTGCCACGGCAAGGACGGCGCCAGTACCACCTCGGATGTGCCGATCATCGGCGGTTATTCGGCGGCCTACCTAACCGACAGTCTTAAGAACTACAAGAACAAGGACCGGCCATGTCCTGAGGTGAAGTTCAACGCCGGCCCACACAAAGGCGAACCCATGGATATGTGCAAGGTCACCAAGGATCTGTCGGATGAAGATATGAAACTCATCGCGGGTTATTTATCCTCCAAACCGTTCGTCCGCGCAAAACAGACTTTCGATGCGGACAAGGCCAAGCGCGGCAAGATACTGCATGACGCCAACTGCAAGAAATGCCATGACAACGGCGGCAGCTCGCCGGATGACGATGCCGGCATTCTGGCCGGACAGTGGATGCCGTATATCCAGCACACGTTTGATGAGTTCACTTCCAACAAGCGTCCCGTCCCGAAAAAAATGCAGCCTAAACTCGAGAAGCTGCAAAAAACGGATATCGACGACCTCATCAACTATTTCGGAAGCTTCCAATAATACGGATGAAATGGCGATTCCAGGTGGCGCGAAGGCTCGCGCTTGTCTAACGGCTTAACGAGAGGTGCTGTGCATGTCCGATCCAAAAGAAAGTCACGACCCTGATTCCCACAGGCATTTCGTATGGCGCAGATCCAAAGTCTGGTGGATGGTGGGCGTACCGCTCGGCGGATTCCTGGCGTTATTTATTGGCAGTGCCATTTGGGCCGGCTTCGAGGAGGTACTGCATTACACCAATAGTCTGGAGTTCTGCGCAAATTCCTGTCATGAAATGAAAGACAACATGTTCGCTGAATACCAGGAAAGCGTGCATTACAAGAATGCCAGCGGTGTGCGGGCCATCTGTTCCGATTGTCACGTCCCAAAAGTTTTTTTACCGAAAATGAAAGCCAAGATTGCGGCCACGCTGAATGAATTACCTATATGGTTGATGGGCACCCTTAACACCAAGGAAAAGTTCACAGCAGTACGCCTCAGTCTTGCCAAGGATGTCTGGGCCAAGATGAAAAAAACCGATTCACGGGAATGCCGCAACTGCCATTCCTTTGAATCGATGAATACCGAACTGCAGGATAAGAGCGCGCGCAAGAAGCACACGCTCGAACACCAGCAGGCATCGGGGGAAACCTGCATCGATTGCCACAAGGGCATTGGCCATAAACTGCCGAAGGATTACGCGGAATCTGAATAACACGGCACGGTGCCGCCATTTTTCGCGAAACCCGACGGGATATCCCTAGCTCCCTCGGGAGCGAGAAGTTGGCGGCAGTTTTATGCCTTCGGCGCCCGCGACATCTTGCGCACCGCGCCACAGTTCCCACACTGACTGACGCCGGACCGGTTGCCTTTATATTTTGTATCCACCCGCGCTTTCGCGTGAACTCCGATAAAACATCCGGCCCTCCGGCTACGCGGGAGCCGTCATACCTTGCTCTATGCGCTTCGCGCAGAATTGCTCAAAGCACTCCTTCATCGCTGCTCTCTTTGACAAAACACAATTCCAGCGTCGTACATCGCGCTACGCGCTGAATCATTCCATATGTTCCTTCATCGCTTCTTTTTTTTGATATTGATAATACGCAATTACGGCAAGGCAAAAATTTGATCTCATTAAACTGACTAAAGAGGCTTGCAGGCATGGTCAACGCTAAGAGCGGCCAGGCGAATCTAATCAGCAAAGTGGATGCTTGTGATAAACCAGAAGAATCATAGTCCATGCATGTGCTATCCGACCTGGGTTGGACGGTCGGTATGCCGCACCTCCAACATCCTTCACGAAGTACTGTTCAGCGATCGGTCTCCAGGCGAGTTGGACCATATCATCCAGGGTATTTACGCGCCCATCGATGAACTCAGCTACGAGAAGGGTGCGGTCATCTACCAGCATGGCTGTGATGATAACGCCATCTACACCGTCCGCAGCGGCCTGGTGAAACTGGCGCGCCATCTGCCCGATGGCAGAGCGCTGATCAACCGCCTCATGAGGGCCGCTGTTTTTTTAAATGTTTTTAAATACGGGTTTTCTTATCCGGGTTGCAATTATGATTAATAACGCGAGGGGTGAAACATGAAATCCAAGCTTGTTCGACTGGGCCTGGTGGCCCTGGTGATCGGTACGCTGACCGGTTGCGGCGGTGGATCCAGCGGAACCGTTAGCGTCCCTGGTGCTGGTATCCCTGGCGCTCCTGGCGCTCCTGGTGCCCCTGGCGCCCCTGGTAAGGACGCCACCGCTACGGTAAATGGAGCGATCCTGACGGCTGCCCAGTGGACAGCACTCAGACCCAGCATTGATCCCACCAGCATTACTGTCAGCATCAACAGCCCACCCGTGGTGAAATTCAAGGTGACCGATCAATATGGCTATCCGGTGGTTGGGCTTGGCGGTCAATCCCAATCCGCCACCGCGCTTACTCCCAAGAACTACAACTTTTTCTTTACGCTGGCCAAGCTGGTACCCGGCACGAACGGCGACCCCAGCAAGTGGGTTAACTACCTGGTAACCAAACCGGTTGCGACGGGAACCACCGGAGCAGTGGTGAACGGAGGGGTGACTTGGGCAGGTACCTACCCGACTCCTGATCAGGAAGGCACCCTGGTCGACAATGGTGACGGCACCTACCAGTACACTTTCTACCGGGATATCAAGCAGGCCGCTACAATTGCTGCCGGCCTGACGGATGACGCCACTCACATTAAAGCCGATCTGGGCGACGTGAGCTATGAACCGACTCTGACGCACCGTCTGGGAATCGTTATCCAAGGCAGCCAACCTGGTACCGGTACCAATACCCCGAATGCCGTGCAAGTAACGACTCCTGTTCCCCTGGTTAATACCTTCAACATAGGCTATGACTTCGTTCCCGCCGGTGGAGCTGTCGCGACCATGCGCGACATCGTCGAGAAAGCCTCCTGCACCGCGTGCCACGATGGCAAGGGTATCGGCCATGTCAGCACCACCAGTGCTACCAACGGGATTCCTCCTGGGTCATTTGTCGGTCGCAATGATCCGAGACTCTGCGTGACCTGCCACACCGACCAGACCAAATACGGTTTTGCCAATGTAGTCGAGGGTACGAATTCGAACGGTTCTCCCGCCCTTACGACAAAATACTACAGGACAACCACTGGCGAGGCAGCGTTCACCTACCCCCGCATGATCCACCAGACGCACATGGGTGACCAACTGGTCAAGACCGGCTACAACCTGAATGGCCATTGCAACACTCCTGGAGCCGTTGGCTATGACTCCACAAAGGCTGTTGCGAATCTCGGCCAGTGCTACAACCTGGTCGGCTTCCCGCAGGACCAGCGGGATTGCACCAAGTGCCACGATGGTTCGGCAACCGCAGTCAACATGACCTCGGATGGCGACAACTGGAAGAACAAACCCAGCATTCTGGCCTGCGGCTCCTGCCACGACGGCATCAACTTTGCCACCGGCTCAGGAATAACCCTGGCTAACAGGAATACGGATGTTGCTGCGAAAAACCCAGTCGGTACGACGGCGACGGGCCACGTCGGTGGTGCAAAACCCGATAACAGCCAATGCGCCTTGTGTCATGACGCAACGACCATTCCTGTCTACCACCAGACCAACACTGCCACTGCGAACAACTCGATAGCCGGGGCCTGGAAGAACGGTAGAACCCATGTGGCATCCACGATCTCTTACGACATCAAGAGCGTAACCGTGAACGGCAGCAAACAGCCAGTGATCACGTTCAAGATCACCATGGATGGGGTTGCGGTGACGTCACTTGCCGTGCCGACTCTGGTTACAAACGCAAAGGGTGGTGCTCAGCAAGTATCTCCCACCTACGAGCCGATACCCGGATTTGCGGGCGGCCCGAGCCTGTACGTGGCCTACGCCGTGCCTCAGGATGGCATCACTGCACCGGCTGACTTCAACGCGTCCTCCAGTGTCTCTCTTGCCAACCTGCTGGTCGACGCCGGCTCGCCTAAAGCGGGCAGTCTGAGTAATACCGTTTCCAGCGGTGCCTACCAGGCGGATACCAACGGCTACTTCACGGCCACACTGACCGGTGACACAGTCGGGCAGCCTGTCACTGCCACCTGCTTACAAAATACGAGCACGAGCGCCATAACCGGCAACTGCGTCAACCCGTCTCCGATTGTGATACCCACCACTGCTAAAATGGTTACGGGTGCTTTGATCGGAACTTTCACGCAGAAGACTGTGACGGACTATCCCTACACCGCCGCCAACGTGTCGGTTAATCCAAACACCTCGGCTTCGGGTGGCGTGATCGTCAAGGCAATGCTGAAAAAGCTCGCTGCCACGGGTTACACGGCACGACGGGTGATTACCGATGTCGCCAAGTGCAACAGCTGTCACGACCAGCTCGGCACCTCGCCCGAGTTCCACGGTGGTGCGCGTAACGACCCGACGGCGTGCAACATCTGCCATAACGGTAATCGCGTCAATAGTGGTTGGGCCGTTGATTCCAGCACCTATATCCATGGCATCCACGGTGGCAGCAAACGGACGGTGGCCTACACCTGGAATAAGGACTGGTCAACGCTTCAGTATCCGGGCGTGCTGAAGGACTGCAACCAGTGCCACGTGACTAACGCCGTTAATTTCGGCGCCACTGGCGGCACTACCGTGGCACCAAAATTGGTGTGGAGCACAGACGCAACCGGGAAAACTTCTGCGGGCGCTAACACGTCGCCCTATATCACCACCGGGTATGACTATGGTAATGGCTTCACCTACACTCCTGAAGGGGCAGTTGTCGCCGGCTATACGCCTTCCGATGGCAGTGGGGGCGCGGGAGTCACTGTAGCGGCGCATATCGCCGGAGCTGGCGGGGAGACCGTTCCAGCGCAAAGCACCACGCTGGTGAATTCACCGATAGCCTCGGCCTGTTACTCCTGCCACGACACCAGTACGGCAAAGGCGCATATGACGACGAACGGTGGGGCAATCTACGAAGCACGCGCCACCAGCGTAAATGCCGGCAAAGCCGAGGCATGCCTCGCTTGCCATGGTTCCGGCACTCTCGTGGACGCTGTCGCCATTCATCAACAATGATCCACCCCAGCAAAGTCGGGGCACAGTGTATCGTGCCCCGCTCGCTGGACTTAACAAGCTAACCCGGATGCGGCAACGGATCCGGGTTATCCTTTTCAAAAGGAATTTTATGAAACGCCACTCTATCTCCATTGCCCTGACTGCAGCAGCGCTGCTGCTCAGCGCCAACCTGTCCTTTGCCGCTGAAAATACAGCGGACGCGCCGCAGCAAGCCGCCAGCATGGCCAAAGTGAGCCCGAAAAGCGCCAAGACCGAACTGGTCGACATCAACAGTGCAAAGAAAGAAGAACTGAAGCAACTCCCTGGTGTCAGCGATGCTGATGCCGACAAGATCATCGCTGGCCGTCCTTACGCCACCAAGGCGCATCTGCTCACCCACAAGATTCTGCCTGAGGGAACCTATCAGGACGTGAAGGGACTGGTCATCGCCAAGCAGCCCAAGCAGGATGCTGCCAAGAACGCGGCGCTCTACGCGCCCAAGAAGAAGTAGCCGCAGGAATTGAGTGGAAGTCATTCCTGAGTACCGGCCGGCCCCGCGTTGTTCCGGTGGGGCGCGTGATCAGCAACTGTCGCGGACAGGAAGAAAATCGCCTCTTTTCTTGATGAAACGCAATTACAGCAAGGCAAAAATCTGCTCTCATTGGACCGACAAAGAGGCTCGTCAGGCATAGCCAACGCTGAGAGGATCCATGCTGGAGCCTTTGTGACTCAGGCGCGGCCAGGCGAATCTGATCAGCAAAACGGATGCTTGTTATGAACATGAAGAATCACAGCCCATGCATGTGCTATCCGACCTGGGTCGGACGGTCGGTGTGCCGCACCTGCAATATCCTGCACGAAGTACTGTTCAGCGACCTGTCTTCAGGCGATCTCAACCACATCATCCAGGGTATTTACGAGCCCATCGATGAATTCAGCTACGAGAAGGGCTCGGTCATCTACCAGCAGGGCAGTGACGATAACGCCATCTACACCATCCGCAGCGGCCTGGTGAAACTGGTGCGCTATCTGCCCGATGGCAGAGAGCGGATCATCCGTCTCATGAAGACCGCTGATTCGATCGGCCTTGAACGCGTGCTCGGACGTCCCTATGGCCACACGGCGATCGCCCTGCAACCGGTCAATGCCTGCCGCATCCCGATCGGCGTGCTGCGGCAACTGGATATGGAGAAGCCGCGTTTCTACCGTCAGTTGATGGAACGTTGGGCTTCCGCGCTGTTCCAGACCGACGATTACATCATGATGGTGCTGTCAGGCAATGTGAAACAACGTGTCGCTCACCTGATCTGCTGGCTGTCCGAGATCACCGATGATGAGCGTAAATCCAGAGTCGTGCTGCTGAAGGGCGAGGATATCGCGGCCATGCTGGACATCACTGCGGAGAGCGTCAGTCGGATCTTGGCGGACTTGAAACGTCAAGGGATTCTGCGGCATCGCGACGATGGCCGTTTCGAGTACAGTGAAAAAGCGCTAAAGGAATACGCGGAAGCAGTGCCGGCCTGAGGGCGCGCCCAGATCAACAGGAAAAGTGTGTATACTGGCCCGCGATTTAGCTAAGCTAACAGGCCATGGATTCATCCCCCGCCAGCATGCCCACCGCCGCTATACCCCTTACGCAGAACTGTTTCGAGGCATTGGACCTGCACTGCGTGCGCCATGACCGCACCCTGTTCGCCGGACTCAGCTTCACCCTCCTGCCCGGCCAGATCCTCCAAGTGGAAGGCCCCAACGGCAGCGGCAAAACCAGCCTGCTGCGGATGCTCTGCGGCCTGCTGCTGCCGGCGCAGGGCTGTGTGCGTTGGCAGGGCACGGATATCCAGGACATGCGCCACGAGTTCCTGGCCGATGTCGCCTATGTCGGCCATATGCACGGCATCAAGGAGGACCTCAGTCCGCGCGAGAATCTGCGCATGTCCCAGTCCCTGGGCCGCCCGCGCGCCGGGGTTACGCTGGACGAGGTCATCAAACAGGTCGGCCTGTATGGCTTCGAGGATCTGCCGGCGCGCACTTTGTCGGCGGGACAACGGCGGCGCGTGGCACTGGCGCGGCTGCTGGTACTGGACGCGCGCCTGTGGGTGCTCGATGAACCTTTCACCGCGCTGGACCGCACCGGCAAGGCCCTGATCGAATCCCTGCTCGAAACCCACAGCCGTAACGGTGGCATCGCCGTGCTCACCACGCATCAGCCGGTGGTGCTGCAGCAATGCACGCCGCTGAGCCTGCAGATCGGCGCCTGATCATGCCCAATCTGAACCAAGCCTGTCTCGCATTACTGCGCCGTGATCTGACCCTGGCCTTGCGGCATCGCGGTGAACTGGCCAATCCGCTGCTGTTTTTTGTCATGGTTGTGAGCCTGTTCCCACTCGGCGTGGGCCCGGACTCGCATACTCTGCAAACTATCGCGCCAGGAGTGATCTGGGTGGCGGCGCTGCTGGCGGCACTACTGTCGCTGGAGGGCATCTTCCGTTCCGATTTCGAGGACGGCAGCCTGGAACAACTGCTGCTCAGCCCGCACCCGACAGCACTTCTGGTATTGACAAAGATCATCGCCCATTGGATTGTCACTGGCATACCACTGATCCTGGTGGCGCCTTTATTGGGCGTCTTGTTGCACCTGCCGCCGACTTCGATGGGCGCATTGCTGGCCAGTTTGGCGCTGGGCACGCCGGTACTGAGTCTGATCGGCGCCATCGGTGTGGCGCTCACGGTGGGATTGCGGCGCGGCGGCGTGCTGTTATCGCTGCTGGTGTTGCCGCTGTACGTGCCGGTGCTGATCTTCGCGGCCAGCGCTGTATCCGACGCCGCCATCGGCCTGCCGGTGCTGGCGCAACTGTATTTCCTGGCCGCGCTACTGGCCCTGGCGCTGACGCTGGCGCCCATGGCCGCGGCAGCGGCGCTGCGCATCAGCGTCAGTTAAAATATTGATAAAGCGCAAAGCGCGCCGCAGGCCACAGCCGCAAGCTTAACCCAGGCTACTAATCGTATTTACCATGTGGTACATGTGCCATTACAGACTTGAACAAGCGGGAGCCCTCTAAACCGATGTGGACCTTCTTCCATAAGCTGGCCTCGCCGAAATATTTCTACGCACTTTCCGGACGGCTGATCCCGTGGTTCGGCGTCGTCACTGTGCTGCTGTTCGGCTACGGGCTGTATGATGGTCTGGTGCTGGCACCCAGCGATTACCAGCAGGGTGACAGTTACCGCATCATCTTCATCCACGTGCCCGCTGCCTGGATGTCCATGTTCATCTACATGGTCATGGCCGGGGCTGGCGCCATCGGCATGGTGTGGAAGATCAAGCTGGCCGACATCATGGCGGCGAGTTGCGCCCCGCTCGGCGCCTCGTTCACCTTTCTGGCCCTGGTCACCGGTTCGCTGTGGGGCAAACCGATGTGGGGCACTTGGTGGGTGTGGGATGCGCGCCTGACTTCGGAACTTATGCTGCTGTTTCTGTACTTAGGGTACATCGCCCTGCAGGCCGCCATCGACGACACCCGCACCGCGGCACGCGCCTCGACGGTGCTGGCCCTGGTCGGCGTGGTCAACATCCCGATCATTCATTACTCGGTGGTGTGGTGGAACACCCTGCACCAGGGCTCCACCGTGACCAAGCTGGGCGCGCCGTCAATCGCCACCTCGATGCTGATCCCGCTGCTGGTGATGGCGCTGGCCTTCAAATTGTATTTCATCACGGTAGTGATGATGCGCGCACGCACGGTGCTGCTGGAGCGCGAACGCGGCAGCAGTTGGGTGCGTGAGGTATTGCTGCAACCATAGCCCCCCCTCCCCTCCGGGGAGAGAGTATTTTTAATTTGTTTGAGCATCAGAGATCGATATGACATTAACCGAATTCCTGCACATGGGCGGCTACGCCTTCTACGTCTGGACCTCCTACGGGCTGGCCGCCGTGATCCTCATCGCCAATCTGCTGGTACCGATGGTGAACGCCCGCCGACAACGCCGTGACCTGATCGGCAAGCTACGTCGCGAGGGCTTAGCATGAGACCGCAGCGCAAGAAACGCCTGATCTTTGTCTTCCTGATCGTGCTCGGCATCAGTACCGCCGCCGCGCTGGGATTGTCGGCATTCAAACAGAACTTGCTGTATTTCTACACGCCCTCGCAGGTCGCCGAAGGCGCGGCGCCCAAGGGCCGCGCCTTCCGCGTCGGCGGATTGGTCGAGACCGGCAGCGTCAAGCGCGAATCCGACGGACTTACCGTGCATTTCACTGTGACCGACACGGCCAAGAGCATTCCTGTCACCTATAAAGGCATTCTGCCCGACCTGTTCCGCGAAGGTCAGGGCATCGTCGCCATGGGTCGGCTCAATGACGGCGGCGCCTTCATCGCCGAAGAAGTACTCGCCAAGCACGATGAGAAATACATGCCACCCGAAGCCTCCTACGCCATCAAGAAAGCGGCCATGGAAGCCATGCACATCAAACCAGGACAGAAACCATGATCCCTGAACTCGGTCATTTCGCCTTGATCATCGCACTGTGCCTGGCGTTGGCGCAGAGCATCCTGCCGCTGATCGGCGCACATCGCGGCAATCTGGCGTGGATGGCCCTGGCGCGGCCTGCGGCACATGGCCAGTTCGTATTCATGCTGATCGCCTTCCTGAGTCTGATGTATGCATTCCTGGTGAATGATTTCTCGGTGCTGTATGTAGCATCAAACTCCAACTCCGCATTGCCGTTCTATTACCGCATCGCGGCGGTATGGGGCGCGCACGAAGGCTCGCTGCTGCTGTGGGCCTTCATCCTCAGTATCTGGACCGTGGCCGTGACCGTGTTCAGCCGCACGCTGCCGCAGGCGATGGTGGCACGCGTCATCGGCGTGATGGGCTTGGTCAGCATCGGCTTCCTGCTGTTCATGCTGATGACCTCCAATCCTTTCGAGCGCCTGTTCCCCGCCGCGCTGGAAGGCCGCGATCTCAATCCGCTGTTGCAGGACCCCGGCATGGTCATGCACCCGCCGATGCTTTACATGGGTTACGTCGGCTTCTCGGTGGCCTTCGCCTTCGCCATCGCCGCCTTGCTCGGCGGCCATCTCGATTCCACCTGGGCGCGCTGGTCACGGCCCTGGACCATCATCTCCTGGACCTTCCTCACCACCGGCATCTCGCTCGGCAGTTGGTGGGCCTATAACGAACTCGGCTGGGGCGGCTGGTGGTTCTGGGATCCTGTCGAGAACGCCTCGTTCATGCCCTGGCTGGTCGGCACGGCGCTGATCCACTCGCTGGCCGTGACTGAAAAACGCGGCGCGTTCAAACCCTGGACGGTATTGCTGGCGATCTTCGCCTTCTCACTGTCGCTGCTCGGGACATTCCTGGTGCGCTCCGGCGTGCTGGTGTCGGTGCATGCCTTCGCCACCGATCCGCGGCGCGGCATTTTCATTCTGGCGTTTCTCACCACCGTCATCGGCAGCTCGCTGGCGCTGTATGCGTGGCGCGCGCCGCGCGTGAAGAGCGGCGGCACCTTCTCGGGCTTCTCGCGCGAATCACTGCTGCTGGTCAACAACGTGATCCTGGTAACGGCCGCAGTCAGCGTGCTGCTCGGCACTTTGTATCCGCTGATACTCGACGCCCTCGGCCTGGGCAAAATTTCCGTCGGCCCGCCCTACTTCTCCACGGTGTTCGTGCCGCTGATGCTACCGCTCGCGGTACTGATAGGCATCGGTCCGATGACACGCTGGAAACAGGATGAGGCGGGCAGCGTCGTGCGCCGACTGCTGCCGACGCTGCTCGGCGTTACTGTCAGTGGACTGGCGCTGCTCTACGCGCTGGCCCAACACATGAGCATCATGACCGCGCTCAGCGTGGTGATCGGTCTGTGGGTAATCGTCACCGCACTGCGTGGCCTGTTCCAACGCGCGCGTAAAGGCCAGGGCGGCTGGGGCGGTCTGCCGCGCGCCTTCATCGGCATGACGCTGGCGCACATTGGCGTGGGCATATTCGTCCTCGGCGTGACCCTCACCGGCGCCTACAACATCGAGAAAGATCTGCGCATGGATCGCGGCAGCACGGTGACCATCGCCGGCTACACCTTCACCTTCGACGGCGTCAAGGAAATGAAGGGACCGAACTACACCGCGAATCAGGGCACCATGCATGTCACGCGCAATGGCAAGGAGATCGCCACGCTCCATCCGCAGAAGCGCACTTACCTTGTGCAGACCATGCCGATGACTGAGTCAGACATCGACATCGGCGTGTTCCGCGATCTGTATATCTCTCTCGGTGAACCGGTCGACAACGGTGCCTGGAGCGTGCGCGTCTACTACAAACCGTTCATCCGCTGGATCTGGATGGGCGCGCTGATCATGGCGCTGGGCGGTATGTTCGCGGCCAGCGATAAGCGCTATCGGGTGGCAGTACGCGCGACCAAGCCGCTGACTGACGGCGCAGTGACCGCACGTGCCTGACGACAAACTATGACACGTTATTTATTACCACTGGGCATCTTCGGCGCACTGGTTGCCCTGTTGTTCGTCGGCCTGAGCCTGAATCCGCGCGAGGTGCCCTCGCCGCTGATCGACAAACCGGCGCCGGCCTTCACCTTGCCGCAGCTGCAGGACGCCGGCAAGAATCTGTCGCGGCAGGATCTGCTCGGCAAAGTGTATCTGCTCAACGTCTGGGCCTCGTGGTGCGTGTCGTGCCGCGATGAACAACCGGTGCTGACCGAGTTCGCACGCGGCAAGCAAGTCGAGCTTTACGGACTGAACTACAAAGACCAGCGCGCGGATGCGCAGCGCTGGCTGCAGATGTTCGGCAACCCATACATCGCCAGCGCCTTCGATGCCGACGGCCGCGTCGGCATCGACTGGGGTGTGTACGGCGTACCAGAAACCTTCGTGGTCGACCGCAGCGGTGTGATCCGCTACAAACATATCGGCCCGGTGACGCAGAACGATCTCGACACCAAGATCATGCCGGTGGTGCGTAAACTACAGGCGGCGCAATAATGAACATGTTAATGGCGGTGCTGTTAACTAGACCTGCAACGCTTCGACTCCCTCTCCCTCCGGGAGAGGGCTGGGGTGAGGGAGGTAATAAGCGATCAACACCCCTCACCCTGTCCCTCTCCCGAAGGGAGAGGGGACGTCTACTTATAATGCGGCTGATGATCTGTGCGGTTGCCGCCATCCTGCTGTGTGCAACGTCTGTACAACCCGCCTCGGCCGCCAGACTTGACGGCATCGACCTGCCGGAACAGTACGAGGTCCGTTACAAGGCGCTCATTGACGAGCTGCGTTGTCTGGTGTGTCAGAACGAGACACTGGCCGATTCCGATGCCGAACTTGCCGCCGACCTGCGCCGTGAGATCCGCGAGAAGATGGTCCAGGGTCAAAGTGATAAGCAAATCACCGATTTCCTGGTGGCGCGCTACGGTGACTTCGTGCTCTACAACCCGCCGGTGAAACCGACCACCCTGATGCTGTGGTACGGGCCGTTCGCCTTGCTGGCACTCGGTGTGCTGATCGCCGTGATCACAATCCGTCGCCGCGGGCGCCGCGCGCCGGTGACACTCAATGACGAACAACACCGCCAGGTGCAGGCTTTGCTGCGCGGGCAGGATGAGGAAAAAGGTTCATGACGCTCTGGATGATATTCGCGGCGATGCTCGTCGTTGCGCTGCTGTTTGTTTTGCCGCCGCTGCTCAGACAGGGCCGTACCACAGGGCCGGGGCAGAACGAACTCAATATCGTGTTGCACCGCAAGCGGCTTGTTGAACTCGAGGCCGATCTCGCCAATGGCGTGCTCAACGAGACACAGTTCGCACAAGCACGCGATGACCTGGAGCGTGAGTTGCTGCAGGAACTGTCCGGCGCGCCGGACAGTGCCGCCTCTGTCCCTGCCAAACCCGGCAGCCGTTTCAGCGCGCTGGCGATCGCGGTCATTCTGCCTGTGCTGGCTCTGGGGCTGTACTACAAACTCGGTGACTGGCGCGTGCTGGAATCGGCTTCGCATCCGGCGGCAATAACGGCAGAGACGCCCACTGGCACGCAAGCCGCGGCAGCCGCGGACGGCACCCCGACGGGGACGATGCCGCCTATCGAAGAGATGATCAAGAAGCTGGAGGACAAACTCGCCAAGGATCCCAGCAACGCGAAAGGCTGGCTGATGCTGGGGCGCAGTTATATCTACTCAAACCGTTATCCGGATGCGGTGCGCGCCTACGCGCAGGCCGAGACCTTGACTGATCCGCCTGATGCGCAAGTGCTCACTGAATATGCCCAGGCCCTGTCGATGGCCAATGGCGACCGCATGAGCGGTGCGCCCGAACGCCTGATAGCGAAAGCGCTCAAGCTGCAACCCAACAACCCCAACACCCTGTGGCTGGCCGGGATGGCCGCATTTCAGAAGGCCGACTATAAAACCGCATTGACGTACTGGGAGCCGCTGCAGAAGGTTACGCAAGCCGACAGCGAGCAGGGCAAGATGCTGCAGGACTACCTGTCCCAGGCACGCAACGGTAAACCGATCGAGTCGATCATGCCCAGCGGTACAGAAGCCGCTCCGCAGGAAAGCTCACCGGAACAGCCCGCTGCCGGCGGCGCGACGGCGCTCAAGGTACACGTTGCGCTCGATCCGGCGATCGCCGCGAAGGTGGCGGCCGATGACACCGTGTTCATCTTCGCGCGTGCTGTGAAAGGTCCGCCCATGCCGCTGGCCATCGTGCGCAAACAGGTCAAGGACCTACCGATCGACGTAGTACTCGATGACTCGCAGGCCATGATGCCGGCCATGAAATTATCCAACTTCGCCGAGGTGGTGGTGGGAGCGCGCATCTCCAAGTCCGGCAATGCCATGCCCGCGAGCGGCGATCTGCAGAGCCTGAGCGATGCCTTGCAGACCAAGGATGCACAACCGGTGAACATCACGATCAATCAGGTGGTGCCGTAGATCTGGTCGACCACGAACGTAGGGTGCGCAAGCACACCCTACGACAGTCGCTTTCTGAGATTGATCGCAGCAAAGTGTGACCTGCCGCACGAATTCGCGGCGGCAGGCTGCCGTTAACAAGCCGCATGCCACATAATTGCCCGTGGATGTCGAAACAACTCTCCGGCCGGGAGAACACGTGAATAAGCGGTTTCGGTTTCGATGCCAATGATACCCTCACCCTGTCCCTCTTCCGGGGGGAGAGGGGACTCATTCTGTTAGGCGCAATACCGTACTCACATTGCCCACAACGCGCTGATGCCTTCAACAGATTACTCACTGCTGCTCGTCTACCTCACGCCGTTTCTGGTGATCTCGACTTACTATCTGCGCTGCCGCGCGCGGTCTCAAGCGCACAGTCTCGCTGCTCTCAATCTGGCGCGTTCCACCGGACTGGTCGAACCTGCGTCACTGCATCCCAGCATCGATTACGTCCGCTGCATCGGCTGCGGCTCCTGCGCCAAAGCCTGCCCGGAACAGAATGTGCTCGGCGTCATCGATGGCAAGGCACACCTGATCGATCCCACCCATTGCATCGGTCACGGCGCCTGTCGCGCCGCCTGTCCGGTCGACGCCATCACGCTGGTATTCGGCAGTGAAAAGCGCGGCGTCGACATTCCCCTCGTGCAAGCCAACTTCGAAACCAATGTGCCCGGCATCTTCATCGCCGGCGAACTCGGCGGCATGGGCCTGATCCGCAACGCCATCACTCAGGGCCGTCAGGCGATGGATGCCATTGCCAAACAAAGCGGTAAAACTCCGGCCGATGCCCTGGATGTCATGATTGTGGGCGCGGGCCCGGCGGGTTTTTCCGCCTCGCTCGCGGCGCTGGAACGCAAGTTGCGCTTCGTCACCGTGGAACAGGACAGCCTCGGCGGCACGGTGGCGCACTATCCGCGCGGCAAGGTCGTCATGACCGCGCCGGTGCAACTCCCGATCATCGGCAAGGTGAAGATCGGCGAAACCAGCAAGGAGGCCCTGCTGGCATTCTGGGAGAAAGCGGCGCGCCAGAGCGGAGTCAGGATCAACTATCAGGAGCGCGTCGAGTCGGTAACGCGCGCCGGCGACAACTTTCTGGTAAAGACCACGCGCAATACCTACCAGACCCGCGCCCTGCTGCTCGCCATCGGCCGGCGCGGCACGCCGCGCACGCTCGATGTGCCCGGCGAGGAACTGTCCAAAGTGGTGTATCGTCTGATCGATCCCGAACAATATCGCGGCCGGCATGTGTTGGTGGTGGGCGGCGGCGACAGCGCATTGGAAGCGGCGTGCAGCATTGCTGACGAGGACGGCACCACTGTGAGTCTGTCTTACCGTGGCGAATCATTCAGTCGCGCCAAGGACAAGAACCGCGCCCGGGTCGTGGCCGCCGAACAGGCCGGACGCTTGCGCGTGTTGTACCGCTCGCAGGTAAAATCCATCACTCCCGACCGCGTGCTCATTGAACAGAACGGTGTACTGCTGCCGCTGCGCAACGATGCCATCATCGTCAGCGCCGGCGGTGTACTGCCCACAGCCTTTCTGAAGGAGATGGGTATACAAGTGGAGACCAAATATGGCACGGCGTGACAATCAGATGCGCGATGTGAAAGTACTTGGTGCCCTGGCGGTTTCTTTCCTGCTCTGGGCACCGACTAGCCTATGCCACGCCGACACGGCCGATGAGGCGCACGCCGCCGTCAACGCGCGCGATTTCGAACAGGCATTTCAACTCTGGCGGCCGCTGGCCGAACAAGGCAACGCCGAAGCACAATACAATCTGGGTGTGTTGTACCGCACCGGGCGCGGCGTCGCCAAGGATTACACTGCGGCCTTCAACTGGTTCAGCAAGGCCGCCGCGCAAGCGCATGCGCAGGCGCAATACAATCTTGGCGTGTTGTATCTGAATGGCTGGGGCACGACGGCCGATCCGGCGCAGGCGCGCCACTGGTTGGAACTTGCTGCCGCGCAGGGCGTGGCCATGGCGAGCACCAAGCTTGAGGATCTGCACGCGGCACCCGCGACGGCGCCGGCCGATGGCGAGGCACTGTGGTCAGCGGTACGACGCGGTGATGTCACGCAACTCGATGTACTGCTGACGCACGGCGCCGCTGCCAATACTCATAATGCCGGCGGCAGGACGCTGCTCATGGAAGCCGCCGATCTTGATCAGACCGCGACCGGCAAGCGACTGATGACCGCGGGTGCTGACGTCAATGCGCGCGATCAGCTCGGTGCCACAGCGCTGATGCTGGCGGCGCGCAACGGCAACGCCACGCTGGTCGACGCGCTCATTGCGCAGCACGCCGATGTCAATGCCACCGACCGCGATGGCCGCAGCGCTCTGCAATTTGCACAGCTTCGAAATCAAACTGTGGTGCTGCGCCGCCTGCAGTCCGCCGGTGCGCGTGTGCCCGCGACTAAAGCCACTGATCAACAACCCTCTGCTGAACATCTGACGCTGCCGACAACCATTCCCGGACAACCATACCACGATTGGCCGGCGCTCAACGTCGCAGCTTGGCGCGGCCAGACCGATATGGCGCGCGCTCTTCTCGCGACCACCAGCGCGGTCGATGCGCGTGATCCGGACGGCCATACCGCTCTGATGCGCGCCGCAGAGAAAGGTCACTCGGCGCTTGTGCAGATGCTGCTCGATGCACATGCCGATGCAGGATTGACCCTCGATGACGGCACGACGGCGCTGATGCTCGCAGCACGCACCGGTCAGAGCGGCGCGTTGTCGGCACTGCTCAAACACGGCGTTGATGCGAATGCCCTGCAGCGCGATGGCACGACGGCATTGATCGAAGCGGCGCGTGGCGGCCACAGTGATGTTGTTGCCGCTTTGATTGCCGGTGGCACTGATGTCAATCTGCGCACATCCGATCATATGACCGCTCTGCTGCATGCCGCGCGCGGTGGCGATGCAGACAGCGTGCGGGCCCTGCTCGCGCACGGTGCGAGCAGCGCTACTGCAGACGGTGAAAATCACGATGCACTGTGGCTGGCAACAGATAATGGCAAGACCGAGGTACTGCACGCACTCATCGGCGCCGGCGCTGCGGTGAACAGCCGCGACAAGGACGGCCAGAGTGCCTTGGCGCGCGCGGCCTGGCGTGGCAATGTCGTTGCTATCAAAGTCTTACTGGCTGCGCATGCCAGTGTCGATGTCGCCAGTGCGCAGGGCAATACCGCGCTGATGCTGGCCGCTGAGCAAGGTCACTCTGAAGTTCTCACGACGCTGCTCGCAGGCGGCGCGGCTGTCGATACCCGCAATGCGCTCGGCAATACCGCGCTGATATTCGCCGTGCAGCGTGGCCACGCTGCCGCAATTCAGGTCCTGCTCGGCGCGGGTGCTGACAGCGATCTGCGCAACAAGAAGCGCGAGACCGCGCTGAGTCTCGCCAGGAACTCGGGCCGCAAGGATCTGCTTGATCTGCTCGAACAGCACCGCGCACAACACAGCAAGACCTTCGGCATCTTCCACTGACAGCGCCGGCGCAGGGCCGGGTTCCTATCCGGAATTTTTACCGGTACTATGCCCGTACCAGTCCGCGCACGGCGGCCTGTACGGAGATCAGATCATAGCTACCCGACGCACAGTACAGAACCCGCGGCGCCAGTGGCCGCAGCTGTCCGATGCCGCATTGCTCAAATGGCGCATCTGCGATCTTGATCTCAAGATCCCCGGCAGCGAACTTGAAGACTGCATCCTGCAACTCAACGCCGAACTGGAACGGCGTGACATCCGGTTCCGTCCGCACTTCTGGTTGTCCAGCGAGTGGTTCAGCCCGGACGGCGTGCCCGGTGTGGCGATTCCTTTTTTTCTCGCACACCCGCGTCTGAAGAAATTGGAAAAGGCTCACATGCTCGATGTCGAGGGCGGCAACCGCGACTGGTGCATGAAACTGCTGCGTCACGAAACCGGCCACGCCATCGCCAATGCCTACCAAGTGCAGCGCCGCAAGCAATGGCGCGAACACTTTGGCAGTCCCACCCAGACCTATCCCGAGACCTATCTGCCCAAGCCGTACAGCAAGCGCTTCGTCGTACACCTGAACGGCTGGTATGCGCAGAGCCATCCGCATGAAGACTGGGCGGAGACCTTTGCAGTCTGGCTGAAGCCCAATTCCGACTGGCGGCAGCGCTATCGCGGCTGGTCGGCGCTGAAGAAACTGCGCTTTGTCGATGCGCTGATGACGGAGATCCATGACCAGCCGGCGCGTGTGCGCTCGCGCAAATTTGTTGAGCCGGTCAGCAATCTGCGCATGACGCTGGGGGAATATTATGCCGAGAAGCAGGCCACCTACATCGTCGAGACTCCTGATTTCTACGACCGGCACATGCTGCGGCTGTTCTCCAATCAGGCCGAGCACCGCCGCCATGAAACGGCGGCCCGTTATCTGCAACGCCTGCGTCCGGAGATCAGCGAGATCATCTCACGCTGGAGTTATGAATATCGCTATCGCGTCGATCAGATCATCCAGGTTCTGATCCAGCGCAGCGAACGTCTCAAGCTGCACGTGGCGCGGGATGACCCGCGGCTGAAGCTGGATACTGTCGCCTGCGCCACCATGCTGGTCATGAATCATCTCAACAACGGAGGCTTTCACGTCGCCCTATGAGAAAATTGCGCGTCATGTTGCTGGTGCACAGCAGTCTGGTCCCGCCTGAAGATGTCACCGGCCCTGATGATCCGCGGCTGGATGACTGTGATACCGAATACGACGTGAAGCAGGCCCTGCTGGCACTGGGTCATGAGGTGCGCGTGGTTGGCGCCTACGATGAACTGGCGCCGATCCGCCAAACTCTGGAGGAGTGGCAGCCGCACATCGTCTTCAACCTGCTGGAGGAATTTGCCGGCCGCGGCGATTTCGATTATTACGTCGTCAGCTATCTGGAGATGATGCGCGTCCCCTACACCGGCTGCAAACCGCGCGGGCTGCTGCTGGCGCGCGACAAGGCTCTGTCCAAGAAACTGCTCAAGTACCACCACATCCACGCGCCGGAATTTGCGGTCTTTCCGCGCAATCGCGTCTACAAACCCCACCCCAACCTGCCATATCCGCTGATCGTCAAGTCGCTCACCGAGGAGGGCTCCGTTGGCATCGCACAGGCATCGTTCGTGGAGAACGATGACCAACTCAAGGAACGCATTCGCATCATTCACGAGACCACGCAAAGCGATGCCATCGCCGAACAGTACATCGTCGGCCGGGAACTCTACGTCACACTCGTTGGCAATACGCGTCTGCAGGCCTTCCCGATCCGCGAACTGACCTTCGACCAAGTCGAGGAAGGCGCGCCCCGCATGGCCACTTACAAGGTTAAGTGGGATGGCGATTATCGCGAGCGTTGGGGCATCAATTTCCAGTTCGCCCGCAACCTGCCGGACAAGATGCCGGAAACCATCGTCAAGACCTGCCGGCGCATCTGCCGCGTCCTGGATCTCAACGGTTATATCCGCATCGATTTGCGCCTGCGTCCGGATGGCACTCTTTTCGTACTGGAAGCCAATCCGAATCCCGGCATCGCCAGTTATGAAGAGGCATCAAGGTCTGCAGAAAGAGCCGGGGTCAACTATCAGCAGTTCATCCAGCGTATTGTCAATTTAGGGCTGGCTGCGAAAAGCTGAATGTAACTTTAATGGGGGACCTCGAAACAATAAAAAAGGGAACCCAACGGGCTCCCCTGGGAACCGTTGATAGCACCGCAGCTACCCGCAGTCGTGAGGTCTACTGTGTTCGCGGTTGCGGAATCGACTATAAAAGCCATCGATACTGCTGATGACATAATAAGACCAAGCCTTTTGTTCATTGCGCAACCTCCTCTGTTAATCAGGTTTCAACGTACTGTTACCCTTGTTCCTTAATCCTTGTCCTGATCCTTCAGTATCCTGTCTGAGATGGTGGGGCAGCACTGCTGTCCTGCTTCCTTGTTATGACTTTCTTGAAGACCACTTTATGAATATTTCACGGTCCAATTTACAGCTATCGGATTAAGCCTTACCGCGACGTCTCGCCACACCCGCCAGGCCCATCAGGCCTGAACCAAACAACCAAGCAGCAGCCGGCACAGGTACAGGGACTTCGCTCGGGGGTACTCCACCCACGGTAACGACGACTCCCGCGAACTTTTTCTCAATAAATGCCGTGGAAGGGAAATCGATTGTTGTCGCGGTCAGCACATTCTCGAGCGTCATATTGATTGACGTTGTATTCACCCACAGTGCGGTGCTGAGATCAATGTCAGCTGTTCCAACCCAGTTATGGAACTTACCGTCATTTAAAGTTAAATCAGAACTCGTAGTAATGAAGGAAGAGTCTTCAACGTTCAGAGGATTGCTGATGTCAAAAGCTCGCAACTGCCCACCCAGATCTACTGAGCTACCCTCACCGCTCAACGAATAGTCACCCCGTTCTTGCAGGCTCAAGGCGCCCATATTGACACCTTGATGAGCGGTTACTACAACATTGACGGTTGAGCTTGCAATGACCGATCCAGCGCCATTTAATGAGATCGCCTTGATGTTCGTGGGCGTAAAATAAATGGTATCTCCCGACACCGTCGGCGCCCCAAAGAGACCCAGAAGGGAATCGTCATAGGTAAAGTTGACGTTCGTCCCATTGAGCGTGATGATTGCCGCGGGTACAGCTGAAGAACCCAGCAGCAGGGCGCTACCGGCAAGCATTTTTAACAGCATATTTTTAATCTTCATTGGTCTCTCCTTGGATTCTGCTAGTTATAAATAATAATTAAGGTTATTTACGATCCACGACGCGCCCGAACATCTCTTTCAGGCGCTCCCACTTTTACGACGTGCCAACCCAACCAGACCACTGTCAAACAACCAAGCAGCGGCAGGAACCTTGCTGAGAGGCACCAGGCCGGGAGAGTTACCGGCAGGCCTCAACACTAAATCCCAACCCTAATGCCATTGCCGTGATATGTTTATTGAATTTCATTTTTGCAACTCATTTTAAATAGCAATAATGATAGATTAATGACTGTTAATGACGCACAAGTTCACATGGAATACTTACTCAGTAGTCAGCAAGTAAGATGACGCCTGCCGATGTTTAGAGCCTATATAACAGGGGTTTCCTTAACAGAAGCTACTTGCCGACTTATGTGTGATTAACACCCATACAATTCACGACGCATCATTTCGTGCGGCTGCGACGTGACACACAAACCATGCCAATCAAGCCACTTGCGAACAGCCAAGCCGCTGCCGGCACCGGCACTGCACTTGTCAGCGGCACAAGACGACTTGTTGACCCACCGAAATAGGCACTTGTGGAACGTTCACAATTGCCGCCGTCACCTTCATGCGATGTTGAATGGTGAATGAACGAGGAGTGGCTCCTTCTGATATTTTTGTTAAATTTCTCATCATCAGATCCGCCATTGCTGCAGGCAATATCGAAACCCGCCACATGCGCAGCAAAGAATGCAGAGCCATTCGATAGTACAGCCGCATAACTGGCTATCGTATCGTTGCCGGCGCTTATAGAGAATGTCAGCGGATTACTGCGACTATTACCGCCACCCTTAAGGAGGTTGTTGAACTTGCCGAAAATGGAGACGTTCTTGTTATTACTCAATGACCACCCCGCCAGCCCGATATTTGACTGAGCAAGCGTCGGCCCATTGAATGCGAATTTGTCTATCCCGAAATTGGACCCGGCGATTGATGTCAGCGGGGCAAGCGGCGTGACAGTGAAGTATATCTTGTCATTTGCAAGGCCAAGATCATCGATTGTCACTTGCAAATAATCGGTGTTGTCAGGGAACAGGCTGGTCGTATTTGACTTATCCAGGTAGTAACTCACAGAGCTTGCCACTGCCGCGCCACTTACCGCAAGACCTACCGCTACTCCTACCAGCGCATTGCATATTTTCTTATTCATTTGATCACCTTTATGAATTAGTTATCTTTAAAAAAATCAGTATTTTTATATGCCAGCCGCCATGATCAGATAATCAAATAACTACATGGCCGTATTGCATAATTAAATTTTCGTCTAACTTCTTTGCCGAGGCCCCACTTGCACAGCGTCAAAATGTTGCTCGTCTTGCGCCTTCACAGGATTTATCGAAAGAATTGAACAAAGCTCTTCGAGACTGTGGAACACCAGTTTCTCTTCGTTCTCAACGTTTTCTACAAGGCCAGTGACTCCGCATGTGTTTTGAATGTCTCGCCGATAGACACGCACGATGTAATTTTCCATTGATCCACCTATTAGTTTTATTGATAAATATTTTTTCTCATGGGTAGATTGCCTTCAAAGCACTTACAGATGACTTACAGATTCGAATATTGATGAAGGCAGGCAAGTATCAAAGTGCGGCAAATTACTTCGACCGTAAACACCATGTAAATTCGGATTGAGCGATGCTCAAGAAGCTGTGACAGATAAAATGTGTGATTTGATTCGCGACTATTTGAAAGGAAATGACTAAGTGCGGAATGACAGGCACGGCAACTCCAGCCGTATCACTGGCGAGAGTGGTTTTAATCTGACTAACTACAGGCGGTGGTGTTACTGAAGAAACTCAGGAAAGCAGACTTTTTCGAATAGACTCGGTTACAGAGGATGGCTCGATGCCCAGGATAATTGACAGCGCACTTCGGCAGCGGCGGTAAACCGCCAGCGCTTCACTGCGACGCCCGAGCTGTTGATAACAAATCATGAACGACTGGTAGAACTGCTCAGCAAGGTCATCGACCTCCAATCCTTTCTGGTAATACACAATGGCATCTTCCCAACGCTGATTTTTTTCCAGGTAATGCGCGATATCCGTGACATGGCGCAGATACTTACTCCTCAACCGCTCGCGAAGGTTCAACGACCACGGCTGAGAATATTCCTTGCCAAGGTAATGACCCTGGTAAAGCGCAAGAATTGCAGAAGACATCTGCATAATGACATCGGCATCCTGGCGGTCACTCCGCAACGCCACGTCGACCTGGCCGATCATGCGTTCCAGAGCCCAAGTGTCAACCCAGCAATAGCGGCTATCCAGCGTAAGCCTGCCATCCCTCAGGATCAGAACCTTATCCGCGCCAATCATTTTTCTGAGGCGATGCAAGGTGATGTCAAAGGCATTTTTCCCGGCATCACCTTCCGCATCTGGCCACAGAACTGAGGCCAGCAGATCGACACTCACCTCTCGGCCTCCAAATGCTATCAGTACCTTGATCAACTCCAGCGGTTTATGCTGCGCCTTGCGCGAGGCCAATAAAGGTTGGTCATACTTCAGCAGCGAGAAACGTCCAAGCGTATAAATCTTGAGCAGCCAAGGCCAATTCTCGATGGCTAATGGCGGATTGTCCAACGTGAGTTCATGTCGCCGCACAAGGGACTGAACATAATCAACCTCAATGCCATATGACAATGCAAGAGATGATACTTGCGCGACCAGCTTGCGCTGCCACCAGAATGTGTTTTGATAATCATATTGACTGCCAAGCGCAAAGGCATGTGCCAGCCTGTCGCGGGAGCTATTTCTTGCACCTTTACCACCATCGAGAGAGCAATGGATGATATGACATAGAAATGCGAGATGGGAACTCCCAGTAATTGATGCGAGTTCACGAGCGGCATCAAGATGAGCTGCCGCAATTTCGGCATCACCACACTCGAAGCTTATTTGCGCAAGCCCGACATCGGTTAGCGCCAGATCCAGGATCGCACCGGAAGCGACAAACATCCTGCGTGCCGTATCCGCATGCTCAAATGCACTCTCGGCATCACCACAAGCCATCTCGCACCATGCCGACAGGAAGTGATACTGCGCCGTCTCATAGCGCGGCCTTAAATAGAGGGTCATGCTCATCTTCTGCAGCCAGTCCTGAGCTTCCGGATAGTTCGACAGACCCATGCTGGCGGACACGCCAAGGCCATATAATTCATTATCCCAGCGATGCAAACCTGACTCCCGCGCGACATCCAGAGTACTGCTTACTGTTTTCAGGCACTCTTCGAACGCGGCCGTAAACCACAAATGGACACATTCGGCCAGCCCGCATTGAATCAATATATCTGGCGCCTGGTCGGGAAGTTGTGCCAGGATTCGTACCGTATCCATAATCACTGCGCAAGCGGCGGCGCTGCCGAACCATATCTGGTACTGCAGCAGACGACGCGTCATAGCGATGATCTGCGCGGCATCTCCGGATTGATGCATACAGGTCTTGACCCGCTCTTGCCATTGGCCAAAATCGCACCGTCCCGGCTGCCTGTACAAAAGCGCCGAAAACATACTCGCCGCAACCCGATGCTCACAGTCCTGCGATGGAAAGTCCCTGTTACTTCCCAGGTACTCATCCATTTTGTCGATCCATTGATCCAACTCGTGATACTCATGCGCCGCAAGCAGCGAGTCGACCGTTCCCGACCAGGACAGCAACATGCCCTCCGCGTTGCCCTCTTTGTCGAACAGGGTGTACGCACGGGAAAAATCCGCGCACCCGGAACGGTCACAGTGTGTAAGATGGCATGCCCCCATCCAATAAAGCGCCCAGGGAGCGGCGGTCATAATTGTCGTCGGCAACGCATGCAACCATGATTCCACGGTCTGCGCCCGCCCTTGCCTGAGCAGTCCCGCGAAGTGACGCGAGACCAGCCGCAATAACCCCTCCCAATCCTGTGCATTTATCAACTGCATTGCGGCGCCTTCGATCTGACCATTACCCTCCAGTAATTCAGCCGCACGACGTTGCAAGCCGGCCAACTGGTCAGGGGGCAGGCAGGCATTTGCCTGGGTCAGGAGAAAGTGTCTGAACAAAGGATGGTATTGGTATAGATTACTTTGCAGCGCATGACGATCAGTGAAGTAATGCTTATGACACAAGTCCGCCAACATATTCTGTGCGGCTTGGTCACCGGTCAACTGTTCTACCATTTGCACCGTCATGCCCTGAAGCAACGCGGTCGCCATGAGGAATTCTTGTGTGCGGGCATCTGAACGACCGAATATTTCCGATTGGAAATAATCGTGGATGTTCTTTTCCGCTCTGCGCGTGAGAGACGAATGTTTTTGGCGCCCAGGCGTCATCTCCTGCAGCATCAGTAGTAACCCGGCCAGCCAGCCCGAAGCCCGTTCATGCGCCTGCATCACGGCACCGTGTTCACGTGATTTGCATCCGCGCAGACGCGCAATCCCCAAGGACTCTTCCGGCGTCAGACGCAACTCATCCCAGCCAAGAACGGCCATCCGCTGGTCTACAGACCAGCGCGTGAACGCTGATGGTGGTCCGCTGCGACTGATGAAGATTATCGTGCGACCTTCAGGCAAACGCTCAAAATCATCACTAAGATACTGAAATGTCTCCGCTTCATCAGATATTTCCTCGCAACCATCGAACACTATCACCTGCGCGGCAGCTATCGCACACAACCCACTTATTGTCCTGCTCTCGCACACAGACCATGATGTGTCTCTTGCAGCGTATGATTGGTCTGGTTCGTCGCCTTCCGGCCGTATATCCAACTGCAAGTGCCGCCCGAGTGCCACATGCAAATTGCCTGGGCTTGCATCTGAGTGATGGATAATGTGAGTAATTTTCGTTAAGTTACGATAAGCGAGGTAACTATTGATGAGCGTGGTTTTTCCCGACCCTGGGGGACCGGCTATCCATATGATAGGGTTAGCTGCGCAGGCCTGATCCAGCCAACGGAACAACCGCGTACGGGGATAAACCTCGGCTCCACGAGGAAGGCGAACTTTATTAAGATCGAAGGCGTACGGCATAAATATTAAGTCACATCGGTAACTTGTTGTTATATTAGAAAATGTCTTACCAGCACGGAATAAGATAAGTTTAGTACTGACAGTTCATTCCTGCTGAATATTACTGAATTCATATTAACATTATGCTAACACATGGACATAGGACATAACGCCCGCTCCTTGTAGGACAAATACTTACATAATTCACCTCCACCTCCTCATCCACGGGTCTTTCGTAACCGTCAACCCTCCTCCTTGACGATTGCAACGAAGAGACGAACCGATTAATGCGATTAGAGACAGGGAGTCGGTTGCACTGGACAGGGAATGGTCGGCGCCTTTTCTGTGAGCCCGTCGCCTCGGGTTTGCAAAACGATCACACCACATCTTGCTCGCTACAAAACGCCGCGGCGCTCTGTCCACTGGCCTCCTGCGCCCGAAACAAATCACGCCATTGCACTTGTGAACGTCTCGTCATGCCTATCTCCTCGCTTGAGAAAATGGTTACGCCAAACGTTCAGCCAAATGCTTGGTAGGGTGTGGTTGAATTGACGTTTACGTTCGTTCGCAGGCAGTGGTTGATCATCTGATAATCCGGCCTAAAAATTCCATCGATAGCCGAGGCTGAAGTAATAGCCTTTTGAGTTCTGCGCTGCGGCGACACCACTCTGATCATCCCACTCAAGACCTCCTTCCAGTTCAAAGGTAAGCTCCTTGCGCAAACGGTAATCGGTCCGCAGTTGAGGTTTGTAGGTGACGGTATTGCCGCTGGTGGTGCTGGTCTTGTAATCGATGCGCAGACGCGGGTTGATGCGCCAGTCGTTGGTTACCGGGTAGCGGGTGTTGACAATCAGCGAACTGGTCCTGGAGTCTTTGGCATCGTAGTAGCGTACACCGAGAATCGAGACATCGCCTTCCTTGAGTAGACTGCTGCCAATCAGTTGCACGGAGTAGATATACTCGTTGCCTGTACCATCGACGGCATCAACACCGCCGGAGGCGGGCATACTGCCAAGATTCGACAGTGTGATGTCGCCGGAGAGTTGCAATTTCTGGTTAAGCGGCACATTGCCGCCGAGCGTTGCCGATTTGGAGCGCGCCGTGCGATCAACCGCCAATTGCCGCACCTGGGACTCACTCATGGCTGCCAACATATCCTTAATGCTGGCGAAGGGTTGACCCTGCAGCGCATTGCTGGTGGTAAGGGTCGGGCTCAGACGGTAGTCCAGCACCATGTTGAGTCCGGAACCACCTTCAAACTGCCAGTTGGCCAAGGTGAGCACGGTATTCAACAGCGCATAGGAAACGTCATAGTCGGCCAGCGTGAATACCGAGGCAGTGGGTGTGATGTAGCGTAACTCCGAGCCAATCGCGGTCCGGTCGGTAATGCCGTTCACGGTCTGATGGATGGCGAAGAAGCTGGTATCCCAATGTTGGGCGAAGGTGCCGCCATCCAAACTCGCGCCGTACAATGTGTGATCGGTCTGAATGCCGTTATCCGAACTCAGATCCACGGGTGCGCCGGCCACGGCATTGAGCTTCCACTTCGGCATGACGCCGACACTGAACAAGCCGCCATCGAAACGCCCCAGCACACCGCCGCTGCTGCGCGTCTGCCGACCGACCTTGGCAGACAGTTGATGCTGGCGGTCGCTGGCATCCACGTAAAGTGAGCTCACGCGCGCACCACTGGTGGTGCCGCCGCTGGCAACATTGCGTAGAAAGTCGTGAATGTAACTGCCGGTGAACTGGCTGCGCATATCATAGCGTTCTCCGCGCCAGCGACTGCCGAGATCCAGATAATTGGTGAGCGATGACTGAGTGACGACCGCACCCGTCTGGTCGGTGCTGTTGACATCGCGTCGGTAATACTGCGACACGCTGCCGTTAACTATCATGCCGCCGGCCGCCGCTTGTACGCCGCCTTTGGCACCGCGCAGTTTCTCTTTGCCGGGTTCGCGCGCCGTGAGCAGCGCATTGAGACGCTGGCGGACACGCTCGGCGCCCTCACCCTGTGGATACAGTCTAAGGTATTCCTCGTATTCGGCCCTGGCATGCGCGAGCTGCTTATTGCGTTCACGCGCCAGACCAAGCAGCTCCTTGGCCTCGGGCAGATACTTGTGTCCGGGATGCTGCAGCACCTTGGTGAAAACACGGATCGCCTGCGGATAATCGTTCGCGGTCATGGCTTGGCGGCCCTGGTTCATCCATTCCTCGGCCTTGCTGTCGGACGCTGGTTCCAGCATCGGTATGCTCGGCGCAGTCACAGGTGCGGGTGCAGCTGGCAGGGCGGGATGCGGAGCAGCCGGCGCCTCGGGCAGCGCTTGTGGTTTTGCGACCGTGACGATGATACTGCGCGAATCGGCCCCCTCCTCTACTTTGTATTTTACCGGATGACGAAAGCGCACGATCAGATTCGGACCATTGCTGATGTCGCCTTCATAGCTCACATCGGAGAGTGGCAACTCCCGGCTTGGTGTCCAGGTGAGTGACTCGCGACGTTGCAGTTGCTCCTCGTTCAACGTACCCACCGCCACCGCCTGCACGGTGATCTGCACAACATCACCCTCATCGACCGGAAAGTGACGCACATAATGTATGGGCACATTGAACTTGATCGTCACTGCGGCACCCTCGTCATGACTGCTGACGTCCAGGGTATCGAGGATGCCAAGCACATCCGCTTGCGCGCTGACCCGCAGCGGCATGCATGCCATGACACACGCGACGCCGGCCGCGCAAGCAAAATTCATCAGACGTCTCATGTTAGTTGTCTCTCGTTGATTGTTTGCCGCATCTCAGCCCCCTCCAAAGCTGCCATCCGTGACGCGGTGTCTATGGCAGCTTCCTGCGCAATCCCTGTTGGTGGCGACAGGCACATTGTTGTGGTCATCCGCCTTGTATTTATTTGCGTGACAGCCCGCACAATCCGGTTTATAGGCAGAGTAGGGATAAACCACCGTCTGGCTGTTGCTTGTGTGGCAGGCGTTACAGGCAAGTTGCCCGGCATGGTCACCCGGATAACTTCCCGAACTGTGCCGGAAGGTAAGCTGAGTCCACAGCGTCGTGGTGTGGCAGGTGTCGCACTGCAGCGATGTCACGAAGTGCGAGGTCGTCTTGCCGGTGGCGGTCACGCCGTTGTGGCAGGTGGAACAGGAACCGGTCACGGCATTGTGATCGAAATTGGCAGGCGTCCAGGCCACTGTGCTGTGGCATGATCCGCAATCCGATGACGTGCTGACGTGCGTGGTTGACTTACCGGTGGCGGTAGTGCCGTTGTGGCAGGACGTGCATGCACCGGTCACCGCATTGTGATCGAATCGCGCCGGTGTCCATGCCGTGGTGGTGTGACAATCATCGCAACTGGCGCTGGTAGGCACATGTGTTGCGGGCTTTCCGGTCGCCTTCGTGCCGTTGTGACAGCTGGCACAGGTGCCTATGACGGCACTGTGATCAATCCGTGCCGGCTTCCATGCCACGCTGGTGTGGCAGTCGTCGCAGATGTTGGTGCTGGCGATGTGCGTGACCGGCTTGCCGGTGGCGGTTGTGCCGTTATGACAGCTCGAACAACTGCCGGTTACCGCGCTGTGATCGAAACGCGCGGGTAACCAGGCTGTCGTGGTATGACAAGTGTCACACGCCGCACTGGTAGCCACATGCGTGGTTGGTTTTCCCGTGGCGGTCTTGCCATTGTGGCAACTGGCGCAGGTTCCAGTCACTGCACTGTGGTCGACATGCGCCGGCTTCCACGCCGCCGTGGTATGGCAGTCATCGCAGACCGTGGTACTGGCAATATGCGTGGTGGTCTTCCCGGTGGCGGTCTTACCATTATGGCAGGTGCTGCAGACACCGGTTACGGCACTGTGATCGAAGGTCGCTGCTGCCCACGAAGTGGTACTGCTATGACAGGTATCGCACGCGGCACTGGTGGCAACGTGGGTAGACGGTTTGCCGGTTGCTGTCGTGCCGTTGTGGCAACTGGCACAACTGCCGGTGACGGCATTGTGATCGAAATGCGCCGGTTTCCAGGCCGTGCTGCTATGACAGGTATCGCAGCTTGCACTGGTCGTAACGTGTGTGGCCGACTTGCCGGTGGCGGTCGTGCCATTGTGGCAGCTGGCACAGCTGCCGGTGACGGCACTGTGATCAAAATTCGCGGGTTTCCAAGCCGCGGTGCTATGACAAATTTCGCAGGTCGCACTGGTAGCGACATGGGTGGCCGATTTGCCGGTGGCGTTCTTGCCGTTGTGACAACTTGAACAACCGCCTATCGCGGCGCTGTGATCGAAATGCACGCTGGTCCACGAACTGGTGACGTGGCAGGTCTCGCACGTAGCGGAGGTAGCGATGTGCGCAGACGACTTGCCCGTGGCGGTGCTGCCGTTATGACAACTGATACAATTGCCGCTGACACCGGAATGATCGAAGCCGGCCGGTGTCCAGGCACTAGTGGTATGACAGGTATCGCAGGCCGCCGAAGTATTTACATGGTTGGTCGGTTTGCCCGTTGCCGTGTTGCCGTTATGGCAACTCGCGCAGCTCCCGCTCACACCACTGTGATCAAAATGTGAGGGCGACCACGCCACGGTGGTATGACAATCCGCGCACGCCGCC
>JBGPWJ010000092.1:0-9480 GCA_041492115.1 Gammaproteobacteria bacterium | reverse complement strand
GTACACCATCGATCTGACCGAGCGCGCCGAGCAGGGCAAGCTCGACCCGGTGATCGGCCGCGACGACGAGATCCGCCGTACCATACAAGTCTTGCAGCGCCGCACCAAGAACAACCCGGTGCTGATCGGCGAACCGGGCGTCGGCAAGACCGCCATCGTCGAAGGTCTGGCGCAGCGCATCATTAACGGCGAGGTGCCCGAGGGACTCAAGGGCAAACGCCTGTTGTCGCTGGACATGGGCGCGCTGATCGCCGGCGCGAAGTTCCGCGGCGAATTCGAAGAGCGCCTCAAGGCCGTGCTCAACGATCTTTCCAAGCAGGAAGGCCAGATCATTCTGTTCATCGACGAACTGCACACCATGGTCGGCGCCGGCAAGGCTGAGGGTTCCATGGACGCCGGCAACATGCTCAAGCCCGCGCTGGCACGCGGCGAGCTGCATTGCGTCGGCGCGACCACGCTGGATGAATACCGCAAATACGTCGAGAAGGACGCCGCGTTGGAGCGGCGCTTTCAGAAGGTGTTGGTCAATGAGCCAACTGTGGAAGACACCATCGCTATCCTGCGGGGTCTGAAGGAGCGCTACGAAGTTCATCACGGCGTCGACATCACCGACCCGGCCATCGTCGCTGCCGCAACGCTTTCGCATCGCTACATCACCGATCGGCAACTGCCCGACAAGGCCATCGATCTGGTCGATGAAGCCGCCAGCCGCATCCGCATGGAGATCGATTCCAAACCGGAGGAGATGGACCGTTTGGAGCGGCGCCTGATCCAGCTCAAGATCGAGCGCGAGGCTTTGAAGAAAGAAACCGACGAGGCCTCGAAGAAACGCCTGGACAATCTTCAAACCGAGATCGATAAGCTCGATCGCGAATACTCCGATCTCGAAGAAATCTGGAAATCCGAAAAGCTGTCACTACAAGGTGCCGCCCACATCAAAGAGGAATTAGAACGCGCCCGCATGGAGTTGGAGACGGCGCGCCGCGCCTCTGATCTCGCCCGTATGTCCGAGCTGCAATACGGCCAGATTCCCGAGCTGGAGAAGCAGCTCGTCAAGGCCTCACAGGCCGAGACGCAGGACATGCAATTGTTACGCAACAAGGTCACCGAGGAAGAGATCGCCGAGGTGGTGTCGAAGTGGACCGGCATTCCGGTATCGAAGATGCTGGAAGGCGAGCGCGATAAGCTGCTGCGTATGGAGGACGAACTGCGCAAGCGAGTCATCGGTCAGGAAGAGGCGGTCAAGGTGGTAGCGAATGCGATCCGTCGTTCACGTGCCGGCCTGTCCGATCCCAATCGGCCGAACGGTTCGTTTTTGTTCCTCGGCCCCACCGGTGTGGGCAAGACCGAGTTATGCAAAACGCTCGCTGCCTTTCTCTTTGATACCGATGAGGCCATGGTGCGCATCGACATGTCCGAATTCATGGAGAAGCACTCCGTGGCACGGCTGATCGGTGCGCCGCCCGGTTATGTCGGCTACGAAGAAGGGGGGTATCTCACCGAAGCGGTGCGGCGCCGGCCTTATTCCGTCATTCTCATGGATGAGGTCGAGAAGGCGCATCCGGATGTGTTCAATGTGCTGTTGCAGGTGTTGGACGACGGACGACTGACCGATGGTCAGGGCCGTACGGTGGACTTTCGCAATACCGTGATCGTGATGACCTCCAATCTGGGTTCGCAGATGATCCAGGAAATGGCGGGCGAGCAGAATTACGAGAAGATGAAGGCGGCGGTGATGGAAATCGTCGGCGGCCACTTCCGTCCCGAGTTCATCAATCGCGTCGACGACGTGGTGGTGTTCCATCCGCTGGGCCGCGAACAGATCCGCGCTATCAGCATCATTCAGATCGCCTACCTGCGCAAACGCCTGCAGGATCGCGACATGGATATCGAACTCACCGACGCGGCATTGGACCGTCTCGGCGAGGCGGGCTTCGATCCGGTGTACGGCGCGCGGCCGCTGAAGCGCGCCATCCAGCAGCAGTTGGAGAATCCGCTGGCCCAGGAGATACTCGCCGGACGCTTCGGGCCGGGTGATGCGATCCGCGTCGAAGTGCAGGGCGACCACCTCGGCTTTGTCAAAGGGGCGCGTGCGTCGGCGGCGTGAGAGTCGATGTTGGTTCATTCCTGAGCTTTAAGCGAATTTCCACGTCGACCGTAGTCATGATTCAGCACTGAATCGGAGGAGTGGGTCTGAGACCCGCCCCTACAAAAAAACCAAAAAGAGCGCCCGCTCTCCCGGCGAGCGAGAGCCCATCAGCGAGTGGTTGAAACCTACAAGCGCGGGTTTTAACCCGCCATGTCCGATCGCCGGTGTGGCCTCAATCCGCACCGACTACACCCTTGGCTGGTCACTTCTTGACTCGGCGCGTCACCGGGTTGGCGTCTCTGTCCAACGGCAATCGTCTTACTGATATTGGAATCCCACGCCAGTCTCTTGATTCAAAGCGTGACTTCGTCTGCGCCCGGGGTTTTGGTCCTGCTCTTGCATCTGCTGGCCTGAGTTGCTGTTTCCCGACATGACGCGGAGGAACGGCGCAGGCATGTGTGCCGGCCGAACAGACATGTCTGGCGCGCATTTATCATTCGGCAGTTTGACAGGAGCAGGGCATGGATATAACACGGTCTTTGGCAACGCTGGCGACGACAAGCTTGGTAGTAGCTTTGGGTGTCAGCGGCTGCGGTGGGGGCAGTAGTTCCAGCGGTACGGTGAACGGATTGACATTGCCTTCCAGCATGAGCGTCGTGTCGGCGTCCTCTGGCGCCGGGGCGGCACGGGTCGCGCCGGCCGGACTGGTCAAGCCTGCGGGCGAGACTATGCCAACCACTTCAGACTATGTCACCGATGTGGCGCACAAGTATGTCTACGACGATTCCATGCAATCGCTGCAGACGGTCAACATGATCCTTTGCCTGATGAGCCAGACGCGGGCCTCGGATAAGGTTAACGCGGGCGCCTACCTCGCGCTGGTCAACGAGAACAAGTGCGATCAGGGTAAGAATCAGAGCAGTGGTGGCCAAGCGGGCGTCACGGTGGCGCAGCTCAATAAATGGACCATCCAGTCCGAGCGTGCCGACAACAGCTCGCCCATGATCGTAAAGATGTGGGTGCCGGACAGCAGCGGCGGGAGTGAAAACATCCTGGTCGAGCTGACCGCGACGCAAGGTGTCGGCACTGATAATCCCTTCGGCGTGTTCAGCCTGAACTTCAAGGGTGTGAACCCGGATACCAACACGCAGAGCATGGCGGGCAACCTGAGCGCTGATGGCCTGTCATTCCAGTACTTCAGCAGCGGTGATCGCAACGGCACTTATACCGAGGCCGCGCACGTGGTCTTCAATGACGTCAGCGGCAGTGCCGGTCAGGCGCGGACAATGCGCTCGGAGAGCGGCGGCGGTTCAGGCAGCAGCAGTTCAGATTATGCACTCGATTTCGACGTCGCCCACGTGTTGCGCAGCGACATGACCAGCAGCACCGATGCCTGTCTGACACGCAGCGACTTTACGACGCATGTCTGGCGTTACAATCTTTATTACAACACCAGCGGAGCAGGTCATTCCATCGGCGACCGGGTGGCACTCAACTCCGGTTTCCCGTTCACCTACAACAGCGGTGCCGGCACGGCCAATGGGTACGTCGGTTACAATGGCGTGTGGGTGGAAGGCGGTGGCACTCTGGCGGACGCAACAACGATCACCCGCCAGGAGTTCAACGGCGGGACACCGGCCGCCTACACCGTGCATGTTTCCAATGGCAAGCTGATCAAGCGCGCCGCGCAGAGTCTGCCGCTGGCCAATCTGCTGGGACAGACGTTGTATTTCTGGGGCGAGAACCCCACGACACACGCGTACAACCAGTGGGTGGTCGCAATGGACAGCGGCAACAACTTCGCCATCACCGGCTCGGTACAGTTCGGCAACAACGGTCCGCAAACCACGCCGGTCACTCCGGTCGATATCACGCCCAGCGTTGACGGCCAGAATCTCTGGCTGTGGTCCGATGCGCTCGGCGGCAATGTCGTGTACGTCTACCACAGCGGCGTGCAGTCGCCGGATGTCACGGTCTATGCTGAGTCCTTCGTGCAGCCGGACGATGCCACGCTGTTCAGTGGCAGTGATGTGACGGTTTATTGTTATGACCGCTGCCTGAAGGGTGGACTGACAGGCGCTGTGAGCGTGGAGTCTGATCTGTACCATGCCACATCCAACACGCCTTACACCTACACCTTGCAGTCAGCGTCGGGCAAGCTGGTGCTGCTGGATGACCTCAACAACCAGGCCGTGGATGCCTCCGCGGTGGATCTCTCGGCAATAAACCACGAGGGAGGTGTGCAGAGCGGAGAGATGGTGCTGAGCAGCAGCAACATCAGCAATCCCTGGGATGTCTACCAGCAGCCGGTCACCTACCGCTGGGAGACTGGCGCCAATCCCTGGAATCACCTCACCACCGTAACCGCCAATAGCGGCGGGCAATTCGCCAGCTTCGACAAGCCGCTGCACTTCACCTATACAGTGGGTGTTGGTGATGATCTGAACGGCAATGCGCACGACGGCGCCACCTACCTGCTGCAATACGGCGGCCCCGGCGAATTGCAGGGCTTCCCGTGGGTGGCGGCGCAGGGTTCCAACCGCTGGTACGCCGAAGTCAATCTGCACGACGGAGTGGTGTTGACCGAAGACAGCACCGCAACGCAGATGGTACTGCGTCCGGTGGAGATGGAGCAGACCATGAACAGCACGGTCGCGGGCGATTGCAGTTTGCTCGATACGACCGGCGCGAAGGCGCTGAGTATCCCGACGGCGTCTGATAGCAGTGTCAGTTTTAATTGGAGTGACCGGCCAACCAATGCCCCCGAGGCACCGGCCGTGATCGAGGGCGTGCTGCAATAGTCAGTGCTGTCTTCTGCAGGAAGCCAGCAGACGCCCCGCCGGTTTGGCGGGGCGTTTTATTTACGGTCGCGAAAGCGCTTCTTACCTACGCGTCCGCCCGGCCTGTCCGCCTGCGGTGTCCTAACGTTTTCCGCCGCCACCCGCTCGCAGTAGCAGCCTGTCCAGTGCCCGACTCGACAGCACGCGTTTCAAATAGGCAAACAGATGGCTCGGCACCGTGACGCGGTAACGCGCGCGCGGCCGCAGGCTGGTCAATGCGTGGATGAGTTTGTCGAGCACCGCCTCGGCCGGCAGCGTGAATGCCACGGCCGGACCTTCTTTGGTGAGACGTCGTTCCTGTGCGGCGTATTGTTCCCGGTGTACGCTGTGTTCCGCATCGATCCAGCGTTTGAACGCGGCGTGGGCATTGGCGCGGAAGCGGCTGTCGATGGGCCCCGGTTCGATCAATGACACGTGTATGCCGCTACCGGCGAGTTCCATACGCAGCGTATCGGTAAGACCTTCCAACGCGAATTTGCTGGCCGTGTAGGCGCCGCGGTAGGGCAGGGCGATAAAGCCGAGCAGTGAGCTGTTCATGACGATGCGGCCATGTCCTTGCGTGCGCATCACCGGAATGATGCGATTGGTCAGTTCCAGCCAGCCGAACAGGCTGGTCTCGAATTGCGCGCGCAGTGCATCACGCGATAAATCCTCGACCGCGCCGGGCAGGCCGTAGGCGCCGTTGTTGAAGAGCGCGTCGAGGCTGCCGCCGCTGCGTTGCAGTACCGCATCCACAGCCGTGTTGATCGAGACTGAATCATCCAGGTCGAGTTGCAGTGCTTCCAAGCCCTGCGCCTGCAAGGTGGTGACATCTTCAGTCTTGCGCGCTGTGGCGAATACCCGCCAACCGCGCGCCGTGAGTCCACGTGCGCAGGTGAGGCCAATGCCGGTGGAGCAGCCGGTGATGAGCAGGGTTGGTGGTTTCATTGACGGCGTGCTATGTCGGATATAGCTATTATCCGGCTGCGGCCACGCTTGGCTGTGCGCCTTCCTGCTCCTGCCGCTCGCGCTGCTGCAGTTCCCACAGACTGGCATATAAACCATCCGCCGCCAGCAGTTGATCATGCGTGCCACGCTCAACGATGCGGCCCTGTTCCAAGACCAGAATCTGGTCGGCGTCAACGATGGTCGAGAGTCGATGCGCGATCACCAGCGTGGTGTGGTCGGCGGCCACTTCGTGCAGGGCTTCGAGAATCGCCTGTTCAGAGCGTGAATCGAGGCTTGAGGTGGCTTCGTCAAAAATCAGTATCCGCGGTTTTTTGAGAATGGTGCGGGCGATGGCGACGCGCTGCTTCTCGCCGCCGGAGAGTTTCAGGCCGCGCTCGCCGACCAGGGTCTCGTAACCCTTGGGCAGTTTCAGAATGAAATGATGGATGTGCGCCAGTTGGGCAGCGCGCACCACTTCATCGTGACTGGCATCGGGACGCGCATAGGCAATGTTGTAGGCGATAGACTCATTGAACAGCACGGTGTCCTGCGGGACGATGCCGATGGCGGCGCGCAGGCTCTGTTGTGATACGTCACGGATGTCCTGGCCGTTGATCAGGATGTGTCCGCCGCTGACGTCGTAGAACCGGAACAGCAGCCGCGCCAGGGTCGATTTGCCCGCGCCGCTGGGGCCGACCACGGCGAGCTTCATGCCCGGCGGGATTTCGAAATCGACATCGAACAGGATCGGTCGTTCCGGGTCGTAGGCAAACGATACATGTTCAAAGCGCACGCGCGCCTCGCTGACCACCAGCGTCGTCGCGTCCTGCCGGTCGGTGACCTCGGGCTGTTCATCGAGCAGTTTGAAGAGCCGGTCCATGTCGGCCAGCGCGTGCTTCAGTTGGCTGTAGACCATGCCGAGAAAATTCAGCGGCACGAACAGTTGCAGCAGGAAGGCGTTGACCAGCACCAGATCGCCCAGCGTCATGGTCTTGTTCACCACGCCCTGGCTGGCCAGTATCATGATCGCTGTGACGCCGCCGGCGATCACCACGCCCTGGGTGAAATTGAGCACGGACATCGAGGTCTGGCTCTTCACGGCGGCGTCCTGCCAGTGCGCCAGTGTTTCGTTGTAACGACGCAGTTCGAAGGCTTCATTGCCGAAGTATTTCACGGTCTCGTAATTGAGCAGACTGTCGATGGCCTGGGCATTGGCGCGCGAGTCCATGGCGTTCATTCTGGCGCGCAGCGGCATGCGCCATTCGGTAATCACGAACGTCAGCGCCACATAGATGCTCACGGTGATTACGGTGGCGATCATGAACCAGGCGCTGTAGCGGCTCAGCAGGATGGTGGCGACCAAGCCAAGTTCCACCAGGGTCGGCACGATGTTGAACAGCAGATAGACCAGCAGATTGCTCATGCTGGTGGTGCCGCGTTCGATGTCGCGCGTCAGTCCGCCGGTCTTGCGCTCCAGGTGAAAACGCAGCGACAAGGCGTGTAAATGCGCCAGCACCTGACCGGCCACTTCGCGGACGATGCCGTGCCGCACCTTGGCGAACAGCGTGTCGCGCAGTTCGTTGAACAGCGAGCCGGACAGGCGCAGCGCGCCGTAGCCGAGCAGCAGCGACAAGGGCAGCACCAACACGCGGTTGTGGCTGGCATCGAGCGCATCGACAATGTGCTTGAGCAGCAGCGGCACACCGACCACGGCGAATTTGGCCGTCAGCAGCGACAGCAGCGCCAGCCCGGTGCGCCAGCGGTGTCGCCACAGATAAGGCAGCATGGCGCGCAGCGTCAGCAGGTCTTTGCCTTTGACGGTGGGGAGGTTGGAGTGAGTGTCGTGCATAGAAATAGAATCGGTGGTGAGTGGCGAGTGACGAGTGGCAAGGGCGATTTCCCTGGCAACTCGTCACTCGCTACTGTAGCTTTAATACGTCAGCGTCACCGTATCCTCATCCACTGCCGCGCTGATGAAGGCCGCGCCGCCGCGCACGCCATCCAGTTCCGGGATGGCGTTGGCCTCGTCAAGGTCGTTTTCCGCCAGCGAGGCGCCGCAGGCGTAGAAGCGTACCCCGGCCATGTGTGCGTCCTGCATGAAGTCATAGATGGACTTGTCGTGGCGAGCACTCGGGTAGAGCTTGGCGGCCACGCCCTGGCGCAGCAGGCTGGCGGCGCGCGAGGCGAAGTACATTTCCACCTCGATCTCCATGGCGGCGGCGACCGTGGCCTGGAAGAACGGCGAACCCAGCGACGCCGGGATGGCCGGATCGGCGTTGAGCAGCATGAAGACGATTTTCTTGGCCATGGTGCGGGTCTCGGGGTAGGCGCGGCGGCACGCGTGTGGTAAGAGCATTGTCACAGAAAGCCAGCCGGGTGCAAACCGCTGTTCCGGACCGGTCCCGGCAGCTACCCCACGGCGCTCGGGGCTTTGTATACTTGAAATACCGAGTCACTGAACCGACTAGGTCAATGAAGGAGACTTAAGATATGAAACCCAGCGAGGCGGAACTCAAGCAGGCTGTCACTGAGTCGCGCCGCATGCGCGCCGCGGCGGACGATCCCCATGCCTTGGCGAAAACCGTGCTGTATCTGCAGCGGCGGGTCGAATCCCTGGAAAAGGTGTGCCGCACGGCCGACCTGTATCTACACTTCGGATTGCCCGAGCAGGAGCATGCGGAACTGGTGCTGGCTCTGGAGGAGGCCAAGCGCATCGAGGCCGAGGAAAACGGCGCGGAACCCGAGAACCTGGGTCTGGGCTGAAAGCGCCGGTGCGTCGCGTGCACGGCTGTGGGATAATGCCTCATTGATTTTCCTGGATTCGGCCCCATGTCGGACCGGAGAATGTGAGTTTTTTTCTGAGGTCTTGTCATGCCGATCTATGAATACGAATGCGCCGCATGTGCGCACCAGCTGGAATCCCTGCAGAAGATCAGCGATGCCCCGCTCCTCGACTGTCCGCAGTGCGGCAAGCCCAGCTTGCGCAAGCTGATCTCGGCGGCCGGTTTCCGCCTCAAGGGCGGCGGCTGGTATGAGACCGATTTCAAATCGGGTAACAAGAAAAAGAACGTGGTCGAGTCCGGCGGCACATCCTCCTCCTCTCCCTCAACGGACAAGGCGCCTGAAAAGAAGGCCAGTGGCGGCTGCGGCAGCGGTGGTTGTGGCCACAAGCATTGAGCCGGATTTTCCGCGCGACGCTGATCTGATATGACCTCCCTGCGTCGTTATCTGATTGCCGGCCTGCTCATCTGGGTGCCGCTGGGCGTAACTCTGCTGGTGCTGATGTGGCTGGTCGATGTCATGGATCGCACCCTGTTGTTGCTGCCGCACCAGTATCAGCCGGAGACACTGCTGGGGATGCGCATCCCTGGCCTTGGCATTGTGCTCACCGTGGTGGTACTGCTGGTCACAGGCGTGGTGGCGGCCAATCTGTTCGGTCGGCAACTGGTGGCGGCTTGGGAGGCGCTGCTGTCGCGCATCCCGTTGGTGCGTTCCATCTACATGGGCGTCAAGCAGCTCATGGAGATGCTGTTCAGTCCCGGCGGCCAGTCGTTCCGCAAGGTGCTGCTGATCGAATACCCGCGCGCCGGTCTGTGGACCTTGGCCTTTCAGACCGGGGTCACG